>CAYZAE010000102.1:10644-24034 GCA_964476125.1 uncultured Verrucomicrobiota bacterium
GATTAAGATTAGGATTAAGATTAGGATTAAGATCCAGATTGAGATTCAGATTCAGATTGGGGAGGGCGTGAGGAAGGGGAGGATTATTCGTTGTACGCGCTTTCGCCGTGTTCGGCGACGTCGAGGCCGGCGCTTTCCTCCTCCTCGGTGACGCGGAGGCCGACCATGGCATCGACGAGTTTGAGCAGGGCGGCGGTGGCCACCGCGGCGAAGGCGGCGGTGAAGAGCACGCCCTTGAGCTGGTTGAGGAACTGCGCGGCGCCGCCGGCAAGGGAGACGGGTTGGCCAGCCACCTTGAACGCAGTGGCAATGGCCGGGTTGACCTCGGGATTGGCCAGGAAACCCAGCAGGAGCATGCCGACGGTGCTGCCGAGTCCATGAACCCCGAAGACGTCGAGGGAATCGTCGTAACCGAAGCGGGCCTTGAGTTTGGAGACGCCGAGGAAGCAGACGGCGCCGGCGACGAGGCCGATGACGAGGGCGGCGGGGACGGAGACGAAGCCTGAGGCGGGGGTGATGGTGGCGAGTCCGGCGACCATGCCGGAGGCGGCGCCCAGCACGCTGGGTTTGCCGCGGAGCAGCCATTCCATGACGGACCAGCTGAGGGCGGCGGCGGCGGCGGAGAAGTGGGTGGCGGCGAGGGCGCTGGTGGCCAGTTCATTGGCGGCCACCGCGCTGCCGGCGTTGAAGCCGAACCAGCCGAACCAAAGGAGGCCGGTGCCGATCAGGCTGAACACGACATTGTGCGGGACCATGGGTTCGCGCGGGTAGCCGGTGCGCCGGCCCACGATCACGGCGCAAACGAGGGCGGAGACGCCCGAGCTGATGTGGACGACAGTGCCGCCGGCGAAGTCGAGCACGGGGATGGAGCCGCCGAGGGCCCAGTTGAACCAGCCGCCCTTGCCCCAGACCATGTGGGCGAGCGGGAAATACACCACGGTGACCCAAAGGGTGGTGAAGAGCAGGTAGGCCCCGAATTTGATGCGTTCCGCCACGGCCCCGCTGATCAGCGCGGGCGTGATGATGGCGAACATCATCTGGAACAACATGAACGTCTGATGGGGAATGGTGGGGGCATAGTCCGGATTGGGCGCGCCGCCCACGCCCTTGAGGAAGGAGTACTGGAGGGGGTTGCCCAGGAAGGCGTTCCCCTCGCCAAAAGCCACGCTGTACCCGAACACCGCCCAGAGCACCGAGACAACCCCCATCAGGATCAGGCTGTGCATCATGGTCGCGAGCACGTTCTTGCTCCGGACCAGCCCCCCGTAGAACAGGATCAGCCCGGGAGCCGTCATCATCAGCACCAGGCCCACGCAAACCATCATCCACGCATTGTCCCCGGCACTGATCGCCGGAACGGCCGCCGCGGCCTTCTCCAGTCGGGCCAGGCGCTCCTCCAAACCACCCCCCACCTCCGCTCCCCACCCGGTCAACGGCACCTGGGCCAGCATCCCGGGAAGGATGAATCGGCAGAAAAACGGCAATTTCAAACGATGAGCGGGATTCATGGAGGCGTCATCGTAGTCCGGCGGCCCGATTCCTTGTCAAACCTCGGCAGGAGAACGGCTTTCCCCCACACCCCAAGCCCGCGCTTGCCAAAAGCCCCGGGAACGCGACTTTGTCCTGCTTTCGGAATCCGCGGACAGCCCGTGCCCAGCGCACGGGGGCCCCTGGATTTCAAGGACACCCTCAATCATGAAGCATCCCTTTGCGCTGATGAACGCCGTCGACCAGGCTTCGGCCAATGCCGGCTCGGCCGGCCCCTCGTTCCTGCGGGTTCTGATCCTGGGTTTGCTCACCCTGCTTCCGGTCTTCGGGGCGCAGGCCCAGACGCCGCCAGCCCTGGTCTCCGTCACACCGGCCGATGGCGCGACGCTCGTGCCCGCATCGGCGTCCCTGGTCTTTGTGTTCGACCAGGAGATGGAAACCGCGACTCCGCTGTTTCCCACGATTCCCGGGGTGCTGGTCGGCAATTTCGAGGTGACCGCACCGGGGGTGAACGTGATCCTGCTCACCTCCTGGGGCTCGGACAAAAAGAGCCTGATCCTGAGGCCCTCGTTGCCACTGCCCATCGCCACGTTCTCGTGGACGCTCAATCCGGTGGGGGGCCTGTTCACGCTGAAGAGCAAGGCGGGCATGGTGCTGCCGCTCGTGCGGGGGTCCTTTTCAACCGGTTCGGGCGTCACCGATCCGGTGCTGGTGTCGTCGAATCCAGCCAACAACGCGACCGGGGTGGCCCGGGAGGTCGTGATCACCTTCACCTTCGACCAACCCATGCGGACCAACACCGCGATTGGCGGCAACCCGCCTTCCACCCCTGCGGCGATCCTCTGGACGGGTGTCGGCCTCGACGTCACCAAATTCCGTTACACGTGGTCCGCCAACAGCCGGAGTCTGCACTGCGATTACGTCGGCGATCTCCCGGGCAACACCGAGATCTTCTGGAGCCTCAATCCGCCGGTGTCCCCGGTGAAAATCGAAAATGCCGCGGGCAAAGTCCTTCCTTCGAGCACCTATTCGGGCCGGTTCACGACCGGCTCGGGCGTCCCGTGCGATCCACCACCCCAACCTCCCGACCAGGGATCCTACACGCTCTACAAGGCCTCCAACTTTTTCCAGGAGGGTGCCGGGGACCCTCTCCCGCTCCTCGAGAACGCCCCCTTCGTCCTGGGTGCCATGGTCCAGGGCAGCAGTCTGGGACCGGCCCCCACCGCGGGCAGCCTGACCTCTCCAGCCGGAACCTCGACCCCGCTGTCGTTGATCGCCGGACTCTACCTGCTCAACCAGCAGCCCTTCGACACCGAGGCGGAACTCGAAGCCGCGGCGCCCGCGGGTGACTACCGGCTGCGGTTCACCCTGGGAAGCCAGCCCGAAACCGGCGCCACCCTCACCCTGCCGGCCGCCAGTCCGCCGGTTCCACGGATCGCCAATCTCGCAGCGGGGCAGAACATCCGTTGGGACGCGGATTTCACCCTGAGCTGGAACCCGCTCACCGGCGTGGGACCGCACGATTCCATTGCCGTCACGCTCGTCGACGCCCAGGGGCGCGTGGTGTTCTCGGCCCCGGATCCCTGCGTTCCCCGCGAACTTGCGCCCACCGCAACCTCCGTGGTGATTCCCGCGAAGACCCTGGCGACGAACTCCGTGGTGAGCGGGAGCCTGGTTTTCAGCCGCAATTTCTTCTTCTCGACCAATGCGGTCCCGAAAATGTTCGGCCTGGGCAACATCGTGCGATCCACCCAGTTCAACCTGAAAACCCAGGGCGGCGGCGGGGCGAACCCGCCCGTCGCGGCCCGCCTCACGAATCCACGTCTGCTCCCGAACGGCAATCCCGCGTTCGATCTGACCGGAACCGCCGGAGCCCGATACGGGGTGCAGCGCACCTCCCAGCCCGGCGTTGGCGCGACCTGGACGACGGTGGTCACGGTCACCCTCGACGCCTCGGGTCGCGGCTCCGCGGAGGATGCCGACGCCGCACGATCCTTCCCCGCGTACTATCGCGCCGTGGCCGAATGACGCGATGGCGCGGGAGAAGTCGGGGACGGAAACCGCCGCCGGCCGTCAGTGATCGTGGTGGCCGCAAACCTCGAAGCGGGCGGTGTCGGCGTCGACGGTGGGGCTGAATTCCACCCGCCAGGTGCCGTCCGGAAGCCGGCTGGTGTCATGCCCAAAGCCGCACTTGCCCAGCTTGGTGTACAGGGGCACCGGTTCGAAGGGGACCAGCACCACCAGCGACTGGCCGGGGATCAGTTTGGAGATCGCCGATTCGATGGCGCTGCAGGGGGACCCGCCTCCCTCCAGGATCGGCCGCACGTCCAGGGTGTGGGGCTGGACGAACGAGATCGGGATCGGGTGCGGCCTACAGGACGCGCGACTGCCGGGTTCCGGACGGAACCCCGGGTCGGCAAAAGCGCCCTTTGAAATCCGGACACGCCACACCTCGGGACCGCGGTCCAGGTACTCCCAGCGGAACCCCCCGGCATTCTCGGCGGCGAACTGGTAGTAGAGCGGGATCGGATCGTGGTCGTTGGTCAGCAGAATCGAGCCCCCTTCCGGCAGGGATTCCCAGGTCGCGAAGAGGGTCGGATGCCGCTCGCGCGGAGGCATGGGACGGACATCAATCGGGACCTCGGCAACTTCATGGGCAGTCATGGCGATTCGAAGACTGCCTGAGCGGGAACCGTCAGGCCTTGATCTGGATCAATCGCCGTTCGCTGCCGCCATGCCTCATAGAAGAACACGGCCGCGGCCGCGCCGACGTTGAGCGAATCCACGCCCCCCTGCATGGGCACCGCCACCAGCTCGTCGCAGGCCTCCCGGACCGCCGGGGAAAGTCCCTCCCCTTCGCTCCCAAGCACCACGCAGCAATCGCCCGTCAGGCAGGCCTGCGCCAACGTCCGCCGGTCCGTGTGCGGGTGCGCGCCGATGCAGCGGATGCCGCGTCGGCGCAAATCATGCAGCGCCAGCTCCAGGGATGGCGGCTCCACGATCGGCATGTGAAAGACCGTGCCCATGGAGGTTCGGACGGCGCGGCGGAGATAGGGGTGCACACAGGTTTCCCCCACCAGCACGCCCTGGGCGCCGAACCCGGCGGCGTTGCGGATCAGCCCGCCGAGATTCTCGGCGGCGCTGAGGCCGTCGACGGCCACCAGGAAACGTGGACGTCGGGCGAGTCCGCACACGACATCCAGTTCGACGGGGGGCGGCACGCGGGCGCAGGCGAGCACTCCCTGATAGAGGACGAAGCCGACCATGTGCTCGAGCAGCGCCTTGGGGGCAACGAACACCTCGATGTGCTCGGGTCGCGCTTCGAAGAGGGGTTGGAAGGCCGCGAGATGCTCGGGAGGCAGCAGGGCGGAGACCACCTCCAGATCACTGGCCAGCAATCGTTCGACGACCTTGGTTCCTTCGGCCACGAAGAGTCGTTCCTGAAAATGATCCGCCTGCTGACGCAGGGTCAGGTAAGGCCCGAGTTCGGGCAAATCGAGACGCGTGATGGGGTGGACCCGGAGCACCCGTTCAGTTCATCAGGAATCTCCTCAGGCTGACGAGCACGGCGTCCGGTGGTCTCGCCGCACCCGGGCCTCCCGAAGTCGTGCGTCCGCGTCCTTGCCTTGGGTCTCCCCACCAAGACCTCTCGAAATACCTGTCTCGCTCCCGACCTCGGTCTCGCCTCAGGGCATTCACTCGCGCATTGTCCCGTCGAACCACGCCCGGAACCGGTCCCCTCCCGTGATCCAGCCCAACTCTCCCCCGCGTTCACGCCCCGTGATCGCCGCCTGCATCGTGGCGGTCGTCCTGGTCTCAGGGTGGTTCCTGTTCCGTCCCTCCCTTCCTGATCCCGGGACGACGAACAATCCGGCCCCGGTCGATCCCCCGGCGCACCGCCCAGGCCCCCCGCCGGAAGGCTCCCGCGTCAGCGCCGCAACCGTGTCCGAACTCGCCGCGATCGAAGCCCGGGAACGGGAGGCCGACGAAACGATCTGGCACAGCGAAGTCCTGGCCGATGCCTGCGGCCGCGTGTTCGAAAATTTCTGGAACCGTATCAACGCCTCCGCCCCAACCCAGAGGCTGGCGGTGGCCGCGGCCTTTCCACTCGGGGAAATCCTCCCCGGCCGACGCACCAGCTCCCTCGGCCTGCCGCACAACATCACCGAGTGGCCCGCCGAAACCGGGAGCCCAACCCTTTCGCAGGCGGCCTGGACCGCCCAGCTCTCCCGCTTCCAGGAGGACGGATGGCAGTTGGAAACGGTGGAGTTCCGCCATACCCGCTTCGACACCAACGCCGCCGGCGAACCGGCTCGCAGCCGCTTTCTGGTGTCGGCGCACCTCACCCAGTCCTCGCCTCCGAAACGCGCCCAGGCCTCCGGGGAGGTGGACGTCGATTGGCTGCCCCCGGCCTCCCCGGGAGCATCGCCGACGGTCAAGCGCATCGACGCCCGGGCGATCACCCTGCGCACGCGCCCGGGCGAACCCCCGTTCCGGCCGCTGCTCGAGGAAACCCTGGACCCGCCCCGTCACGGCCAATCCATCGACCCCCTCCTGGTCCAGGACCTCGATGGCGACGGACAGCCGGAAATCGCCCTGGCCGGCCGCAACCTGGTCTACCGGGGATTCGCCCCGGAACAGCGTCCCACGTCGTCCCCGCTCTGCCGCGAGGCGCCGGACGTCGTGTACACGGCGGTGTTTGGCGACTTCGACGGGAATGGCACCGAGGATTACCTGGCTCTCACCTACCAGGGCCTGACCCTTTATGCGGGGGACGGTTCCCTTCCGTTCGCGGGGGGTGGACGTCGGGTCTGGAAAAGCCCGCCGGAGATTCGTTTTCCAATGGTGCTCACGGCGGGCGATGTGGATCGCGACGGGGATCTGGATCTCTTTTTGGGACAGTACAAGGACCCGTACGAAGGCGGGGCCCTGCCGACGCCCTACTTCGACGCGAACAACGGAAATCCCTCCTTCCTGCTGGTGAACGACGGACAGGGAACATTTGCGGATGCCACCGAGACCTCCGGTTTCGCCTTGCACCGTGGACGGCGGGTTTACAGCGCGTCGTTCGTGGATCTGGAAGGACGCGGCGCCCTCGATCTGGTGACGGCCAGCGATTTTGCGGGACTCGATCTGTATCGGAATGACGGCCGGGGCCGGTTCCGGAACGAGACGGCCGGCCGACTTCCGAATCCCCACGGATTCGGCATGGCGCATGCCCTTTCGGATTTCGACGCGGACGGGCGGCTCGACCTGTTGATGATCGGGATGTCGTCGCCCACCGTGGACCGGCTGGAACACCTGGGCTTGTGGCGCGAGGGACTGGCCGGCGATCGCTCGAAACGTTCGTCCATGGCGCATGGCAACCGCCTCTGGTTCGGGCGTGACGACGGGATGCTCCGGGAAACCGCGGTCAGTGAATCCATCGCGCGCTCCGGCTGGTCCTGGGGTTGCGGGGTGGCGGACTTCGACCGGGACGGACTGCCCGATGTGTTCATCGCCAACGGCCTGGAGTCCAAACAGAGCGTGCGCGACTACGAATCCGAGTACTGGCTGCACGACCTGTTTGTCGGTGGAGCCACCGACAATGCCGCCGCCTATCTGTATTTCCGGTCCAAGTTCGCGCGCACCCGCGGACGTGATCATTCCTACGGGGGCTATGAGAAGAACCGGTTCTACCTGGCCCGGGCCAGCGCTTCGTTCGTGGAGATCGGACACCTCCTGGGGGTGGCTCTGGAACAGGACTCACGGAATGGGGTGGCGGACGACTTCGACGGGGACGGCCGGGTGGACCTGGCGATGACCAGCTTCGAGATCTGGCCGGCGGCGAGGCAAACGCTTCGACTGTACCGGAACGAACTCGCGACGCCGGGCGATTGGGTGGGAGTCGCCTTGCGCAGTGAACCCGGGGGAGGAAGCCCGCTCGGAGCGCGGGTCCGGATTCAATCGGGGAACCACCAGGCCGTGCGAACCGTGGTGGCGGGCGATTCGTACCGGTCCCAACACTCGGCCCGCGTCCATTTCGGATTGGGGCCCGGGGCCGGCCGGCCGGTGGACCGGATCACCGTGACGTGGGCGGACGGAAAAACCGTGGAGCTGAAAGACGCGGCGGCGAACCGGTATCACCCGATTCGCCGCCTTTCGAAGAGCGGACCTTGAGCCGCTGGCTTGGGCATCCGAGCCCCCGCGAACCGTCCGAACGACGGACCGGCTGCCGGTCGTTGGCTTACCTGTAGGGGATCAGCTGGATGCGTTCCCGGTACCAGAGCATGTCCTGCCGTCCGGCGGCGTCGAACTGGCGGACGTTGGGATAGACGAACCCGACCGGATACTTGGAGGTGGCGCTCAGCCACTTCTTCACCTCGGCATGGCCGTCGGCGAAGGAAAAGCCGGCGGCACCGTTGTGGTAAGAGGCCGGGATGTCCTGCCAGTTGTTGACGGCGGGGTCGGTGACGAAGAACGCGTCGTTGATCGAGTCCGGATGCTCATCGAGGGTCAGCCACGTCTTCGCGGGCTCAGGCACGTCGCCGGTGCGGATGAACTGGCGATAGGCACCGCCGAAAGCCCAGCTCTGGCCGCGCGCCGTGTTGTCGCCTGCTTCGTTGTTCGAACGGCCGAACATGGCATTCATCGAGTTGCTCCGGAGCCGCTGGTTCCAGCCCCTGGCCCGCTGGGCCTTGCTCACGAACTTGTCGGCGGGACACTTGTAGATTCCGACCGCCCCTCCTGTGTAGGCACCGAGCACCCCGTTCCGCACCCACTCCACGTTGGTGACGCTGATGGAATCGATGTCGCTGCCGGCCGCCCAGGTCATCACGTTGTTGACCCAGTTGTTGAACTTCCTGGTGGAGATCGCCTCCTGCGTGCCGGGAATGGTGAAGTTGTTGGCGCAGGCCTCGTTGAAATCACCGGCGTAAAGATGCCAGCCCAGCACCAGCTGCTTGTTGTTGCTGACACACTGGATGCCCTGCGCCTTGGTCTTCGCCTTCGCCAGCGCCGGCAACAACATGCTCGCCAGGATCGCAATGATGGCAATGACCACCAGCAGTTCGATCAGCGTGAATCCGGACCCGCGCCGCAGGGACGACCCTCGCGACCGGGAGATAATGGATCCGGAAAACCGGTGGGAAACGGAATCGGAGTTCATGGGATTGGAGATCTTGCGGATAGTACGATGAACCCGCCCCTCGCTGGCAAGTGTGCGGTTCCCGGCACACGCGCCGCCGGCGCGATAACGGGTTCTCGGGGCTGCGGCGGCATGACGCCGCTTTCGAGTCGCCTCCGCGTCGCCCCCTGACGCCGGTTCGCCCACCCACGCCGCCCCCCCCCCCACACCGGCGTCGAATCCAAAGCGGTGACATGTCACCACACGCCATGGCCCGCCTTCTCTTCCCCTCCTCCGAGTCTTGCCCACCCCCCCAAAAAAAAGCGGGAACCGAAAGCGGTTCCCGCGAAACGAGTGGGCCGCAGGCCCTCCGAAGAATGTTCGCTCCGGCGATCGGTTCCGCTCAGAGCGGCCGGATGCGCACGTTCCGGAAAGCCACGGCTCCGTGATCGCCCTGGAGCAGGATCGGACCGGCCTGGTCGAGTTGATCGTCCAGCTGACCGCCGGTGCCACGGGTCACTTCGACGGCGTCGTGGATCTTGGTTCCGTTGAGGGTGACGGTGATGCGATTGCCCTGGATGGTCGCCTCAACCTCCTGCCACTGGCCGGCAGGCTTGGACACATTTTTGTCGGGAGCTTTCACACTATAAATGCCGCCGTTGCCACCCGGGGCCGGAGGATTTCCCGCGTCGTCGAAGATCTGGATCTCATACCGGCCGCGAAGATAGAAGCCCGAATTTGCGCCCTTGGGCACCAGGTACTCGTAGCGGACGGTGAAATCCTTGAACTTTTCCACGCTCACCAGGTCGGTGCCGTGCTGGTCCTTGGCAATCTCGTTCACCAGCATGCCATTCTGCGCGCTCCACGACGCCTGGCCACTGGGGTTGCGCAGCTTCCAGCCGCTCAGGTCCTCGCCATTGAAGAGCGGTCGAAATCCCTGCGCAGCTTCCGCCGGGGAGACTTTCGCGGCGAGATTCTGGGAGGACGCATCGGCCTTCTCCAACCCAAGCGCCCAGCGGATCCCGCCCAGGATGTGCTTCTGATACGCCTGGCTCAACTCCACCGGGTTCCGGCGGTCCTTCAGGTTGGGATCGGCATCCCAGACGTCCTCGCGATGACCCAGCGAGGTGTACCAGACCCGGCCCTGACCGAAGAGCCGGGCCCAGCTGATCGGATAATGGCCCGGCATGCGGGTGTTCGGGTGCTGATCCAGGTCGAGCAGGGCCCGCACCGCCTTACGCTGGTAGCCGTTGATGATGTAAATCTCGTCGTACAGCTTGAGCGACTGGCCGAGGTGGCGGTTCGAGGGAAACTCCGCATCCCCGTTGAACGCCTCCACCGCCGCCTGGGCTCCGTGGGTGAGAAACTCACCGTTGATCATGGTCGTGTACGGCGAAAGCGGCTTGTGCCCCCGGAAGGTATCGGTCGCCGAGTGCATGCCCACGAAACCGTGTCCGGCTTCAATCCACTTCAGGAATTCACCCGTGTCCGCCAGCGGCAGATCCCCGGTGGTGTTGGCGAAAATCACCCCATCAATGCCCGCCAGCGCGGCCGCCGTGGTCTTGGCGCGCAGTTCGTCGTCCGTCCGCGCATAGTCGACCGTGAAATCCCCGGAGGACGTACCGAGGTCCTTGAGAATTCGCTCCGCCGTGGGGATGGAGCTGTGCCGGAAACCCTTCGTGACGGTGACCACGAGGACTTTCTTTGATTCGGCGACGGCTGAGAACGCGAGGCCGGCGGCGAGCAGGCAGGCGACGTTGCGGGTGAGTTTGCGGAATGAGCTCGGGTACGGATTGGGGATCATGACCGGTGACCTTTCGGGTTGAGCCGAGAGAGTCTCCCGGGAAAGGCCTTCATGCCAGCCGGAATTGGCGGAGGAATTGGGCAGGGAATTTGGCGCAGGATTCCCTTCGAACATCCCTCGGCGCACACTGCCCGGGCTGGATATGGCAACCCGCGCACGCCTGGCTTTCCTCCTCCTGCTTGCTGGCCTGGGCCTGCTGGCTCACTGGGGCTTGGACGCCACCCGTCCCCGCGCGACCTGGTTGCGGCTCGACGGTCCCACCCGATTGCCCCTCCCGGGGCCCGCCTCTTTCCGGGTCGAACTCAGCGAGAATCCCCGGTCCGGCTTTCTGCACATGGACCTCCGCTGGCGCGACCCCGCGGGCCGGGGTCGCGGAACCCTGGCGTCGGAGCGCATCCCCCTGACGAATTCATCCGCTTCCAGCTTCGAGATGCGGCTCAATGTCCCCCGGCCCCCTGAGCTCGACGTCTTCCGGGCCGTGATCTACCTCAGCCCTCACGGCCGCTGGAAGGATCATGGTCTTGTGGCCACCACCGATTGGATCCGTGTCGATGCCATCGATCCCGCAGCGCCCAACGCGGTTCCCGCCCGACAGCGGCTCGCGGTTTATGTCCCCGAGAAACCCGGCGAAACCTTGCCCCCCGTCAGGGAAGGGCTCCGCTTCGTCACCGCCGGTTTCCTGGTCGGCTCGGGGCTGCTCCTGCGCCGTGCTCCGACCCGGACCGGTGCCGGGGAACCGTCCGCCCACCCGCCGGGGCACGATTTCGGGGGGCGTCGGCTCGCCCTGGTTTTTGCCCTGGCTGCACTGATCGAGGCCTTGAACCTGGCCTCCGGGGTGGTGGATTGGGTCAGGCAATGGGCCGTGGAACGGTCCTGGTACCTGCTTCGCGGAGCCCCCCAGTACGTCATTTCGCTGATCGCCATTTCGCTGGGCCTCGGGCTGGCCATCCGGTCCGTCTCGCGTCCACAGCCCGGGGCCGTCCGGCTATGCCTCGCGGGGTTGTTTCTCTGGGGCGGATTCGCCGCCACCACCGTCGTGTCGCTGCACCTGATCGACCGTGTGGACCGCCTGCTCATTCCCGGCTTCTCGGCACTGCAACTGGCGCGGCTCGCCTCCGCCCTGGCAGGTTTCGCCGGAGCGGTTCTCATCGTCCGACGGCGCCGGAATCCCGGCGCTCCAGAAGGAACGCCACCAGATCCCAGCGCTCCGTCTCGGTGGTCGAATCCTTGAACGACGGCATCGGCGTTCCATCGAGTCCCGTCATCAGGGTCCGGTGCAACGCCTCTGGCGCGGTCCCCGAACGCAGCGGTTGACGTCCCAGATCGCGCGGCGGGCACGGCTGGTCCCACTCGTCCACCAACCCCGTCGCTGCCGGCCCGTCACCAGCGCCCCCAGGGCCATGGCAGGGCGCACACGCCCGCCCGAAAAGCTCCCGCCCCACCTCCGCCCGCGCCTCGCGCCGGACCGGATCGCTCATCCACTCCGGGACCGCCGGAATCCGCAGCGACGCTGCATGGTTCGAAGGATTCCGCCACCGCGGCGAAAGGCTCTTCAGGTAGCGGACCACCGCCCGCGCGTCGTTCTCCGGAAGCTGCGTGAACGCCGGCATCGCCGTCCCCGCCAACCCGCCACGCAGGGTCCGCAGCAGATCCTCGTCGGTGGGAAGAAATCCCGACGGCGTTGAGCGGTACTTGAACAGTCCCCGGGTGAAATCCCGCGGTCTCGGAATCGTCCCGGCCGCCAGTTCCCCCCGCCCATTGCCGCGCCTGCCATGGCAGGGAACGCAGTGCTGCTCGAAAACAAATCGGCCCTGGAGCCGTTGCTCGCCAACCGGCTCCGCGGATTCGCGGCCCCCGGAATCCGGCCGACCGGGGGAGGGTCCGGCCGCGGAGGCCGCCGACGTTCCAGTCACCAGACCGGACACCGCGGCCGCCAGCAGCAGCACGAATTTCCAGGGATCGGGTTTCACCGGATCCCCGCCGCCGCCCGCGCTCCGGGTTCGATCATGGAGGCGTTCCAGGGCGGTTCGTACACCACATCCACCACCACCCCCTCGACCCCGGGCACCGATAGGATCGCGGTCTCCACCCCGAACGTCAGGCTGTGAACCATCGGACAACCGGGTGTGGTGACCGTCATCACCACCCGCACCTGGGCGCCCTCGACGCGCAGGTCATAAATCAAACCCAGATCAACGAGGTTCATCCCCAGCTCGGGATCCATCACCCCGCGCAGGGCATTCCAAAGATCCGACTCCGGAACCAGGGCCGGCAGGTCCGCAGGCGGGAGGGGCAGGGGATTCATCATGGCCGTTTCAGGTTCAGGTTCAGGTTTGGGTTCGGGTTCGGGGGGAGGGGTTGGAGTCGTGGTTTCACAAGGTGGCTCAGGATTCTCGCCAGGTTGAAGGCAAAAGTCCCCAGGCTCGCCAGGAGGAAAGCGATCCCCAGGCCCACGACGACCGGGTTCGCCAGCAGAATCCCGGTCGTGGCCCCAGCCAGTCCCGCCAGCCACAGCCCACAGCCCCAGGCCTGGAGCGTCGACGCATACATGTCGTGCAGGGCAGGGGTTCGGGCCCGGCCAATCTGGCGGCCGTACGCCGCAAACCAGACCAGGAACGGAACGATCTTGTAGAGCATGCCCAGGATCGCCAACCCCACCACCCCCAGCACCGCCAGAAATCCATAGGCCGTCTCCAGGCGCCCCGTGAACTCGGTCAACCTCAGGCCCGGCCACGACAACACCAGCCCCAGCCCCGCCACCACCCCCAGCAGGGCCTGCGAGATCAGAAACATCCGCAGGCCCCAATCCAACACGACCCGGCGGCGCGCCCGTACAATGGCTCGCAGTTCCAGTCCGTACAGTCCCAGGCCCGCAATCGTCACCAGCGCCGCCAGCGGTTTGAACCGGCTTTGGGTCAGCACGGTCACAAAACACAGCGCCGTGCCCACGTTGAGCAGGATCAGGGACTGCCAGGCCCGCCGGGGACGTTGCA
>CAYZAE010000103.1:0-23914 GCA_964476125.1 uncultured Verrucomicrobiota bacterium
CCTGATCACCAAGGGCATCAACAAGTACTTCTACAACGAGAACCCCACGCCCCCGGTCAAAAACAACAACGTCACCCTCGTCCTCAACCTCGCCGTGCGCAGCGGCAACGTGCATATCACCGGGCAGGTCCTCGACAAGGACGACGGCAACCGGGTGATCTGGGAGAAGAGCTTCGTCGATACCCCGGCCGCCGACGTTCTTTCGGACGGCAAGGACGATCCTTCTGCGCCGTTCGTGAATCTGGTGGGTAACTTCGTGCTGTATTTGTACGCCGACGGCGGCAAGGACCCGGCGGGGTACCAGGTGGTTTACGACAATGCAGTCACGTACGTCACCGACGCGACGGTGCTGGATGATTTCAACGCGGCGACGGCGTCGGGTTGGGAGGACGCCAACCCCGCCAACATCCCGGCGATCAAGGGCGGCGCCCAGTCGGGAGGAAAGTTCGTCTTCGCCATGCCCCCGATCGGGCAGCCGTATTTCGTCTCCAGCAAGAAAACCACGCGCACCTACGAGATCTCCGAGGGCACCCGGCACGAATTCACGGTGGACCTCGACCGCGGCCAGGGACCGGATTCCTTCGCCATCCTGGCCTGGATTCCGACCAGCACCGGCCCGAACTCCCTCGGCGGCTACGGCCTGGCCAAGTCGGAGACGGACATCCTGATCACCAAGGGCATCAACAAGTACTTCTACAACGAGAACCCCACGCCCCCGATCAAGAACGAGAACGTCCGCCTCAGCCTCACCCTCACTGCCCAGGACGGCAATGTGATCCTCCGCGCCCGCATCTTTGACAAGTCCGAGGGCGACAAGGTGCTGTTCGACAAGACCTTTGTGGACACCGCGGCGGCCGATGTGATGTCGGATGGAAAGGACGATCCCTCGGCCCCGTTCCTCACCACCGGCAACGCCGTGCTCTATCTGTACGCGGATGGCGGCAAGGATCCGGCCGGGTACACCGTCCAGTATGACGACCTGGTCGTCGCCGCCCCGCCCTCCGCGGCCAACCAGCGTCCGATCGTGGCCGGACTCGCTCCCGCGGTGGGGGCGAATTACCTCGCCGCCTCGGCTCAACTCAGTTTCCAGGTCACGGATGACAAGCCGCTGGTTGATGCCGGCATCTCCGTGACTCTCAATGGGACCACCTACACCACCGCCAACGGCCTCAAGCTCACGGGCACCGGCAATTCCCGCACCGTCTCGCTCAGCGGCTTCGACGCGAACCGCAATTACAGCGGCCAGTTCTCGGTCACCGACTCCGACAATGCCACGACCACGGGCGACCTTGCCTTTGACACCTTCACGAGCGCCAACCGGGTGATTGAGATCGAGGACTACAACTACGACGGCGGCAGCTTCGTGAACAACCCCGTCCGCAGCCCCGAGGCCGCCGGCATCGCGGACAACTCGTTCACCGACCGGGTGGGCGTCCAGGGCATCGATTTCAACGAGACCCGCACCGCGCCCCGCGCGCAGGATGCCCCTTACCGGACGCTGGACGCCATCCGCATGGCCCGTTCGCTGGACCGCCGGCGCGCGCTCCACGACAACGATCAGTCGGTTTATGATTACGACGTCGGTGATCTCGCCGCCGGGGAGTGGATGAATTACACGCGCAACTTCACGGCGGGGACCTACGAGATCTACCTCCGGGAAGCCGTGGTGAACCTGGCCCAGGGCGAGAGCATTCTCGAACGCGTCACCAGCGCCGCGAACTCGGCCGGGCAGACCACGGAAATCCTCGGCTCCTTCATCCGCAAGACCACCGGGTTCACCTTCCACAACGTGCCCCTCACCGACGGCGCCGGCCTGACCACCGTGAAGGCCCGACTGTCCGGCGAGGTGACGCTGCGACTCCGCACCGTCACGCCGGACACCGACACCGGCAACCGTCTGCTCAACTACCTGGTCTTTGTCCCGGTCGCCGACACCGGCGTCCAGCGGCCGTCGGTCGCGGCGCTCTCCCCGGCCGCCAACGCGACCGTGGACGGACTCACCCCGGCCATTGAGGTCACCATCCAGAACAAGGACACGCAGGTTGACGTCGCGAGCCTGCGCCTGAGCCTGAATGGCGCCGCTGTTTCCAATCCCACCCTCACCAAGACCCCGACCGGGGCCACATTGAAGTACGCCATCTCGCCGTTGCCGGCCTCCGGCAGCGCGAACACCGCGGTGGTCACGTTCAAGGACACCGAGGGTGTGGAATCCCGGACGGAGTGGCAGTTCACGCTGCGTTACACCAGCCTGGATGCCGCCACACGGCTTTCGGCCAAGGGACGCAAGGAAGGTTTCAACCTCCATGTCGTCCAGGCGCCGCTCGACGGCGGCTCCCTGGAGAACAGCCTGGATCGGGCGGAGAACCAGCTGGCGAATGGATCCTCCATTCCGCGGGTCGTGGACACCAACGCGGTGGTGACCTTGATCAACCTGAACAAGCGGCTGGGCTCGACGGATGGGTACTTCCCCGATGACGCCTCCGTGCCCGGCATCGACCCCGACACCACGGCGAACGCGGACAATGATTTCGCGGTGGAGATACTCACCTACCTCGAGCTGCCCGCCGGTGCGCACCGGTTTGGCGCGCGCACGGATGACGGCTACAAGGTCGCCTCCGGAACGCCTCCGATCGCGGCGGCCGTGGTGCCGATCGCGTTCCACAATGGCGGTGCGGCCGATGAGACCTTCGAATTCTATGTCCCGCAGGCCGGCATCTACGCCTTCCGGATGGTCTGGTACGAGCGCGGGGGGTCGGGATTCGCGGAATGGTATTCCGTGAACCTCACCACGGGTGAACGCACTCTGATCAACGATGCCGCTGCCGGTTCGATCAAGGCCTGGAGCGAGATCGACCTCGTGGCTGCGGAAATCAGCGTGGAATCGTCGGCGTCCGTGAGCGGCGGTTATGCGCCGGACACCGCAGCGACGGTCAATACATCCACCAAGACGGCGACGGTGCCGGTGGGAGCGGGATCCCGGTTCTTCCGGCTCAAGTCCGCCAGTCCGTTGACCATCAAGTCCAGCAGCCTGCAAGGCGGGGTCCTGACGCTGACCTGGCAATAAGCGAAGCGGTGCGGGGTTCGCCCGATCCCGAACCGGCCCCCCCCTTCGCGCCGTGGGCGCACGGGGGGGTGCACGGGGTGGTTTTCGGGGGGAGGATTCGATTCTCCCGGAAATCGGTCTTTACACCCCCCACCCGGCTCCCTAACTTCTCGCCTCTTGATTTAACGGTATGCAAGCAGTCCCGAAGGCACAGAGTATCAAGGAATTCGCCCGGCACGACAAAGACACAGGGTCGCCGGACGTTCAAATCGCCTTGCTCACACGGCGGATCAATCACCTGACCGAGCACCTCAAGGCCAACAACAAAGACTTCGGCTCCCGACGCGGGCTGCTGATGCTGGTGGGCAAGCGCCGCCGGCTCCTGGACTACCTGGTCCGGGTGGACGCCAGCCGCTACACGGATGTGGCGAAGCGTCTCAGCCTGCGCAAGTAATCCCAAATCCTTTGGGGCGTGCCCTCCCGGTGGCACGCCTGATCTCCTGATCCGGGGCGGCCCCGGCCGGAATGGCGGGCCGGGCGGGCCGCAAACGCAAATACCCCGCCGAACGCCCGACCACTGGACCTGGGAAATTTCATTCAGTCACCGTGCAGGAGCCCCTTTGTGGAGCGCACCCCGACGGTGACTGAATGAAGTTCCCCTGGCCGGTGGTTGCATCCTTGTAACCATGGCAGAAAAAGTTGTCGCCCAGATCGGCGACCAAAGCATCGTCATCGAATCCGGAAAACTGGCCAAGCAGGCCGACGGATCCGTCACCATTCAACTCGGCGAGACCATCGTGATGGTGGCCGCCGTGGCCGCCACGAAGGCCAAACCCGGACAGGATTTCTTCCCCCTGACCGTTGATTACCGCGAACGGGCCGCCGCTGCTGGCCGCTTCCCTGGCGGTTACTTCAAGCGCGAAGGACGCCCTTCCGAGAAGGAAATCCTCACCGCCCGCATCATCGACCGCCCCGTTCGTCCGCTCTTCCCCAAGGGCTGGTTCAACGAGGTTCAGGTCCAGGCCATCCTGCTCAGCGCCGACGGACAGAACGACGCCGATGTGCTGGCCGCCAACGGGGCGTCGGCCGCGCTCCTGGTCAGCGACATCCCGTGGGCCGGCCCCATTGGTGCCGTCCGGATCGGGCGTGTTGAAGGCAAGTTCGTGGCGAACCCCACGCACGACCAGATCGAGCAGAGCGACGTGGACATCTTCTACGTGGGCAATGAGAACGACACCGTGATGTTCGAAGGTTCGGCGGACGAGCTGCCGGATGCGGACTTCGTGGAGGCCCTGCGATTTGGGCAGCAGTCCATCCAGCCGTTGATTGCGGCGCAGAAGGAGTTGGCGGCGAAGATTGGCAAGCCGAAGCGCCAGATCACGGTGAACGTGGTGCCCGACGACCTGCTGAAGGCGGCGAAGGACTTCATTGGCGGCCGCGTCATCGACGCTCTTTTGACCCCTGGCAAGCTGGCGCGTGAAGCGGCCTGCAAGGCGATCGAGAAGCAGATGGGCGACAAGCTCGTGGAACTTTTCGGGGCCGAGAAGGTCACGGAGTTCGTGATCAAGGACACCTTCTACTACATTCAGAAGGAGGCCATCCGCAGCCTGATCCTCGACAGCGGCAAGCGTCTGGACGGCCGTGGGCCCAAGGACCTCCGGCAGCTGACCGGCGAAGCGGGCGTGCTGCCCCGCGCGCATGGTTCCGCGATTTTCTCCCGTGGCGAGACCCAGGCGCTGGCGCTGGTGACGCTGGGGACGACGGACGACATCCAGGAGTTCGACGCCTACACCGGTGGGCCGACCGAGAAGAAGTTCATCCTGCATTACAATTTCCCGAACTTCTCCGTGGGTGAGACCGGCCGCATTTCCGGTCCCGGCCGCCGCGAAATCGGACACGGTGCGCTCGCCGAGCGCAGCCTCGAGCCGGCGGTGCCGATCAAGGACTATCCGTACACCGTCCGGGTCACCAGCGAGATCATGGAGTCGAACGGCTCCACCTCCATGGCCTCCATCTGCGCGGGTTCGCTCGCCCTCATGGATGCCGGCGTGCCCCTGACCAGCCCGGTCGCCGGCATCAGCATCGGGATCTGCACGGAGTACGACGACGCCTCGCGCATCGCCCGTTATGAGCTCCTGACCGACATCATCGGTTGGGAAGACCATTTCTGCGACATGGACTGCAAGATCGCGGGCACCGAGAAGGGCATCACCGGCTTCCAGCTGGACCTGAAGCTCAAGGGGCTCCCGATCGACATCCTGGCGCAGGCCGTGGAAAACGCCCGCGTGTCCCGGCTGCAGATCATCGACTTCATGAAGTCGGTGCTGCCCGCCCCGCGCACGGAGATGAGCAAGTACGCCCCGCGCATCATCCGCCTCCGCATCAATCCGGAGAAGATCGGCGCGGTCATCGGGCCCGGAGGAAAGAACATCAAGGCGCTGGTCGAACGCTCGGGTTGCGAAATCAACATCGAGGACGACGGCACGGTGATGATCTTCTCGATCGACGAGGAAGGCATGCGCATCGCCCGCGAGGGGATCGAAGCCGTTTCCGCCGAAATCGAAGTGGGCAAGATCTATCGGGGCAAGGTCGTCTCCATCAAGGAATTCGGCGCCTTCGTCGAAGTCCTCCCCGGCCAGGACGGTCTCGTCCACATCAGCGAACTGGCTGACTTCCGCGTCAAGGCGACCGAAGACGTCGTCAAGATGGGCGATGTCATCTGGGTCAAGTGCATCGGCGTGGATGAAAAGGGCCGGGTCCGCCTCAGCCGCAAGGCCGCGATGGCCGAACGCGCCAAGGAACTCGAGCCGAAGGCCGCCGGGGATGCCCCGGCTGGCGCCCCCTCCGAACCCGCGCGCCCTGAAGCCCGCGAGGCCCGGGAACCCCGGGAATACCGCGAACCTCGGGAACCGCGCGAACCGCGCGAACCCCGTGGGGAGCCCCGCGGCGAACCGCGCAGCGATGTCCGCAGTGAGCCTCGTGGCGACGTTCGTGGCGAGCCCCGCGGCGAGTTCCGCGGTGAACCCCGGGGTGAAGTGCGCGGCGAAGGCCGTGGCGAGCCCCGGAGCGACGTTCGCAGCGAACGCAGCGAACCCCGCGAGTACCGTGGCGAACCCGCGCCCCTCCCGCCCCGTGAACGGGAGTCCCGCAGTGGCGAAGGCCGTGGTGGCGAACCCCGGGGCGACGTCCGTCCCGAACCCCGCGGTGAACCGCGTCCGCCCCGCGAACCCCGTTCGCGGCGTTAGTCCGAGGCCCAGGCCCTGAGGTCCGGGGCCCAGACCCTGAGATTCTTCAAAGCCCAAGGCCGGTCACTTCGGTGACCGGCCTTTTCGTTTTCCAACCTCCCGAGCATCCGGCATTCCGGCAGCGACCCTGCCCTGCCCCGCTGACTGCGGCTGCGGCCATCGTCACCGCGACCGCCGCCGCAAACCCTACTTCCTCCGCCAGGTGGCCAGGAACATTCCGTTCCCTCCGCGATCTTCCGGCCGGATCCAGAGGTGATGCGCCTCCGAGACTTCGCCGGTTCCACGCCAGGCGGCATCGATGGGCAACGGTTCGAATCCGGGGCAGTTCGCCTCGAAAGCCCGCGCCACCTCCACGGTCTCGGCGCGGGTCAGGGTGCAGACCGCATAAATCAGCCGTCCGCCCGGCTTCACCGCGGTCGACGCCGCAGCCAGGATCCGGCCCTGCAAGGCGGCGAGTTCGGCGACATCCACCGCGGTGAGGGTCCAGCGCGCATGCGGGTTTCGCTGCCAGGTTCCAACCCCGGAGCAGGGAGCATCGACGAGCACGCCGTCGAAGCGCACACCGCCCGGCGTCTTCATGCCGCCCTCCCAGCGGGCCCAGCGGATGTTGAACAGTTCGGCGCGACGGGCCCGGATCCGAAGCCGATCCAGCCGCCATTCCGCGCGGTCCGTGGCCCAGACGACGCCGCGATTGGCCATCTGATCGGCGAGATGCAGCGTCTTGCCGCCTTCCCCGGCGCAGACGTCCCACCAGCTTTCCCCGGGTTTCGGGGCGCAAAGGGCGCCCACCATCTGCGACGAGAGATCCTGAAGTTCGAAACGGCCGTCGTGAAAGGGACGGGTGCGGAAGAGGTCCTGGGTGCCCTGGAACCAAAGCGCGTCGGGGAGCCGCTCCGGCCACGCCTCCTTACATTCCAGAAGCTCCGCGGCAACCGAGGCCGCGGCCCCTGGGCGGGCCCGGAGCCAGAGGCGCGGTTCGGTTTGCAGCGAACGAAGCCAGGCCGGGGTGACGTCCGTGGCCTGGTGGATCCATTCCGGGACCACACGCTTCAGGAGCGCCTCCTGGAAGGTGTCCGGTTCCCGGGCGAAACGGGTGGTGAGATCCAGGGCTTCCTCCAACTGACGGCTGGGGGTCCAGCCGGGTTCCATCCAGGCCAGCCATCGGTAATAGCCGAACACCAGACGGGCCACGGCCGCGGAGGAGTCCCGGTCCAATCCCGGCTCACCCCGCAGAACCAGGCGCATCACGTCATCGGCCGGGTGCTCCTGATCCGCCTGCTCCACCACCTGGCGTGCCAGTTCCATCGGGCTGCGCGCACGGGGGCGGGGGGGGGCTGATCGGTCTGATCTGTCCGATCTGTCCGATCGGTCCGATCGGTCCGATCGGTCCGATCGGTCCGATCGGTCTGATCGGTCTGATCGGTCGGATCGGACGGGGCGCGCTGCCCTCGTTGCAGGTGCCGAGCGTTTCCAGTGGTTCTGAGGAGTTTTTCGAGGGGAAGCGTCCATGAGGGTGTGACCAAGCCGGCGGTTTGCCCGCCGCGTGGAGCCTGCGTTCACCGGCGGGTCAGAACAAGCCCGGGCTCGGGCCCGGGGTGATTGCCCAACCCGCGGTCCCCAAGCGGCGAGGCTACGGCTGAGGGCTCTCCGAGGATGGCTCGGGCTTGCCCTGGTTCCTGGATTTGGACTCCGACGCGGCCTTCTCCGGCGGCCGGTCGGCGTCGCTGCGCGGCCGGGCGCCATACTTCCAGGGCGCGATCAGGGGAGCCTTGATGTCGAGTTCCTCCAGGAGCGCCTTCGCCTGGTCGGGGGTTCGAGTGATCCGCGGACGCAGAAAAACCATCAGTTCGACGTTGCGGGCGACCTTGTCCTTTTTCTTGAAGGCCCAGCCCATGCCCGGGATGTCGCCGAGCAACGGGACCTTGCGCACGGAATCCGCCAGCTGCTTCTGGATGATGCCGCCAAGAACGAGAATCTCGCCGTCCTTGGCCGTCACGTCCGTGCGGAAATTCCTCGTATCGACGATCGGGCCGGCGGGGTTCACCTGATTGGGCTGGATGGAGGAGGATTCGGCGCGGATGCGCAGCGAGACCTCGCCGGATTTGTTGATGTGCGGGGTGACCTCCAGAATGACGCCGACGAGCTTGTACTGGAAACTCTGGTTGAGCCCGCCCTGATCGGTGGTGAGGCTCCGGTCGATGAAGGGCACCTGCTGCCCCACGAAGAGCCGGCCCATTTCGTTGTCGGCGATGTTGATCTGCGGCTCGGCGAGCACGGTGGCGTCGGTGTTCCGGCGGAGGAACTGGACCAGCACATCGAGGTTCACGGTGCTGTCGAGCACCCCGGAACGGATGGATCGGATGGCGGAGGACAATTCGCCGGACGCCGGGCCGGTGACCTGGGAATTGTTGCCGAACCCGGTGGTGTAACGTCCCTTGGTCGTGCCAAGGATCGAGTTGTCGAAATCATCGCCGCTGAACACCTGGCTGCCGTCGGGTGACCAGCGCACGCCGAGTTTGTCGATCTTGTCGGTTTGAACCTCGAGAATGCGTGCCTCGATCAGCACCTGCGGTGTCGGGGCGTCCATTTCCTCGACCAGTTTCAGGATCTGGGGGAGCAGATGGAGATTGGCGGAGACGAGCAGGGCGTTGCTGCGTTCGTCGCTGACCACGCGGACGCGGCCGACCAGATCGCTGACCTGTCGGGTGGCGGTCCGGCCATCGGAGCCGCGCGGATTGTCGGGATTGCTGCCGAGCCAGGGAAAGTAGCCGTCCTCACGTGCCTCGAGGCTGAGTTCGAAGCTGGCCTGGGCGGAGGCGTTGGGGTTTGACTGCGCGATCTGCTGGGAGTTGGGCTGCTGCTGCTGCTGCTGCTGAGGCACCTGCCGGAGGGGTGGGGAGCCGTTCTTGGCGAAGAGGATGTTCAGGCTGTTGGCCAGCACCCCGGACTTCGCGAAGCGCAGGGCCACCCGAACGGTGGTCTCACCGGCCTGCGAGGGAATATCCAACTGCTTGAGAATGTCCTCAACCGCCTGGAGGTTCTCCTTGGAGTTCGAGGTGATGATCAGCGTGTTGGAGTATGGCTCGCTGGTGATCCGGACCTTGCCGTACAACCGGCCCACATCGCGGTCGGCGGACTGGTTCGAATCCGAATCGAAATCGTCGTAGAAGAAATACGGCCGGCGTTCCTGCTTCTTCAGAAACAGTTCGTTGAGCACGTCCTCGATATCGACGGCGCTGACGAACTTCAGCTGATAGATCCGGGGCGCGAGACTGTCTTCGCCCACCGGTTCGTCCAGTTCGTCGATCATCTTCACAATGCTCTCCATCTGCGCCGGAGGCGCCTGGACCACGACGGCATTGCGGCGTCGGTCCGCGACGAAGCTGGGCTTCCTGGTCGCCTTCTGGCTTTCCCCGCCGTAGTAGAAGTAGCGGTACCGCGAGGAACTGTCGGAATCCTGGTTGATGCTGGTCAGCTGCTTGGTGACGTCCTGGGCGTCCGCGTTCTTGAGCATGAACGTCCGGGTCACCTTCTCCATCGCCTCGTCGGTGTCGAGCGAGGCGACGAAATCGCTGAGGCGTTTGAAGTTGGCCTCGGTGGAAAGGATGATGAGCGAGTTCGAGCGTTCATTGGCGGCGATCTCCACCGATTCCTTCGGGGATTTCGCGTTCAGCTTCTGGTAGATGGGCTGCACTTCCTTCACCAGATCGGACGCCTGCACATTCTTCAGCGGCAGCACCCGAACGGTCAGGTCCCCGGGTTTGTCGGTGTCCAGCAGGTCGACGAGTTTTCGCACATCGTCGAGTTTGGATTTCGGCGTCGAGACGATCAGCCGGTTGGCGGTGCGATCGGGCCAGATCCGGACCTGCATGGGGTTCCCGGTGCCGCCGCCCCCGCCCCCTCCCCCGCCTCCTCCGGGCATGGGAGATCCGTCACCGCCCGGCATTCCGGGCATTCCGGGCATGCCGGGGGGACCGCCGCGGGACGAGGACCCCATGCCCCGGGCGGTGGTCGCGCTGGTACCGCCGGATTGAGCGTTGAGAATGAGACTGACCATGTTGCCGAGCTCCTCGGCTTCGGCGAATTTCAGGCGGAAAATCTCCACCACGGCATCGCCGATGGCGGTGACGTCGAGTTCCTTGAGCAGTTCGGCGGCGAGCCGGAGGTTCTCGTTGTAATCGGTGACGATCAGCCGGTTGGCGCGGTCGTCGGCTTCAACCACCGCCTTCTCCGAAAGCACTCCGCGGATCCGGTCGCGGAGATCGGAGGCGGAGACCTGTTTGAGCGGGAAGATCTTCATGATCCGCTGCCGGCCCTCGGGGATGTCGCCCTCGGCGGCGTTCATGAGTTCGGGGCTGAGCTTCATGTCCTGCCCTTCGGGCACGAGGAAGATGGTGGTGCGCGTCTCGATGGCGTTGAACCCTTCGAGCGCAAGAGCGCGAAACACCAGATCGATGGCGTCGCGCGGCGAGACCTTCTTGGAGCTCACGATGGTGAGCTGACACTGGACGCGCGGATGTTTGATGACCGTCTTGCCGGTGTTCTGGGCCAGCCATTGGACGATCATCTCGACGTTCGCGCCCTGGAACGCGACCTGGATTTCGTTGGTGGCGCCGGGTGTTGCCACGGGCGCGCCAGGCACTGCGGGTCCGCCCGGTCCGCCCGGCCCACCGGGTCCTCCGGGAGCCACGGCACCGACGACACCGGGAGGTGGCACGCCTGGAGGGCCGGCGGGGACGGCGACCGCGCTGTTGGTGCCGCTGCCGGAAGTGGCGTTCGTGCCACCGGTGGCGGGGACCGCATTGGTGCTGCCGCCGGCGGGCCGGTTGGTGGCAGCAGCGGTTCCCGCGGTTTCCGCCGCGGGGGTGTTGGAGGGTTTGCTGCAGGACACGAGCCCCGGGGTCAGCGCCAGGCCCAGGCCGAGCGCCAGCAGGGCGCGGCACGAAATCGATGGGGGATTCTTCACGGTTTGCCTTCCTTGGGTTTGGAAAGAAGGCTCTCGCCTCCCATTCCGTTGAAAATCGTCAGTTCCTTCTCCTCGCCGTTTTCCTTCACCAACACGCGGTTCGTTCCGATCCGGAGGATCTGAACACCGCCCAGTTCGCCGCCTTCGCGAACGAGTCCCGACATGCCATTCGGAGCCCGCAACAGGACATCGCTGCCCACGATCCCCAGCAACGCCATGGGCGGGGGACGCATCACCATGCCCAGCAATTCGCTCTGAATGATGCGGTCCATGCGCGCCTGCACCTCCGGGGGCACCGAAGCGCCGGGACCGCCGGGACCTCCCGGACCTCCACCGCCGGGGCCTGGACGTCCCGGGCGACCAGGCCGACCGGGACCTGCGGCCATGGAGCCGGGAGGAGGTGCTCCCGGAGCGGAGGCGCCGGGGGCGTTGGTGGGTGCGTCGGGGGACCACGAGGCCGGTTCGGGCACCTGGGTTCGTTGGAGGGGACTGGCCCTGCGGGCCAGCCCGATCAACTGAAAGGCGAGCACCGCGCCGAGCACGGCCACGGCCGCCTTCAACAGGGGTTCCGCTCGGTCAAGCATCGGGCCTCCCTTCGCCAATCTGCCATTTTTCAAAATCGAGAATCATCAGGGTGAGATTCGCTTTGACCGGGCCATTGCCCATGGGCGGGGCCGTGATTTGGAGGGTGTCGACGACCAGCGGGAAACCGAGGGAACCGAGCCCCTGGAGAAACTTCAGCAACGAGGGCGGCGGTCCCTGGGCTTCGATCTGCATGGTGGCCAGTTCCCGTCCGTTGCCGCGCGACGGCAGTTCCCGGACCGGGCCAACCATGATGCCGCCCTGCATGGCGGACTGCTGAATGGCGGCGCTCGCCTGGGCCACCAAGGTCGTGCGCGAGAGTTTCAGGGGATCGAAACGGAAAAGTTCCATCTGCTTCCGCGTCGCCTCGACCTTGTCGTCGTACACCGCCAGCCGGGAGCCGATTGCACCGGCCTCGGCCACGAGCCGCTGGTAGTCGGACCGCTTCCGTTCGGCGTACCGCCAGGACTGGATTCCGAAGAACAACACCAGATAAGCGGCGAGACCGATGCCGCCGAAACGGATCAGCCGCCGTTCCCGATCATTGAGTGGGCGCATGGAGGAAAGAGCAGGGAAGGATTCGTGGAGGGATCCGAGATTCAGCCGGGTCCCGGCATTCCCATGGGCATACCCATCGGCATTCCCGGCCCGCCGGGCATGCCCCCGCCCGCACCGCTGGCGGGGACGTCGTTCGTGGAAAGAATCTTCAGCGAAGCCCGGTCCGCCGCCGGTTTGAGCTGCGCGGCGATGCGCACCTGGATTTTCTGGCGGTCGGGGCTGGGGTTCTGTTCTTCCAGGACGACCGAGGAGAAGAAGCCGCTTTCCTCGAGTTTGTTCCGGAAGGCCACGACCTCGGGGGGCTGGCGCATGGAGATGCGCAGGGCGAGTTCCCCTTTTCGATTCAGGTTCATCGAATCGATCCGGGCACCGGGCGGCGCGGATTTCCCGAGCACGAGCAGGGTGTCGAGATGTGCCATCTGGTTTTGCTTCAAGTAGCGGAAGAAGTCGGCCTGCCGATCGATGATCCGCATCCGGTCCTGCTTCGCCTTCACCGAAGCCACCCGGGCGGCGAGTCCGGGATGAAACAGAAAAGCCTCCAGGTAGGGCAGCGCCAGAATCGCCAGCAAGACGGCGCCCGCGCGAACCGCCCAGCGTCGCGGCGCGGGCCGGGACATCACCGAAGCCGACTGTTCCGGCGCCTGGGTCCGGATCAGGGGCATCGATGCCAGCCGATCGGCGGACATCAGCATTCCGAGGCCGTGCAAGGTGGTGGACATTCCCTCGCCGCGGGTCCGCAGCAGAACCTCCACCGATAGTCCGGGGCCGAGCCTTCGTCGCAGAGCCTCGACGAAGGCCGGGAACAGCGCGCGTTCCCCGGTGAGATACAGACGACCCACCGGGCGTCCGGCCAGGATCCCGGTCGCGAGCGCGGTCAGGGCCTGGTCCAGAATTGGGGCGAGGGCATCCTCGGCAACCAGAGGAGCAGCCGCGCCCGAAATCCACTCATCCATCCAACGCCCGACCGCCTGCGGCTCGAGGCCGAGCCCTCCGGCCATGGCGGAGATCAGCGACTCCTCCCCCCAGGGCACCAGGCGAAGTCGCGAAGGGCCGCGTTCATCCAGGACCAACAGCTCCGAGTGTTCCCGCCCGATCTCCAGAACCGCGCAGTTCCCCACCGGTTGTCGGAGGATTCCTGTTCGGGCGAGAGCCCCCAAGCCAAAGACGGGGACCAGTCCGGCTTCGCCCAGCCAGCCGGCGAGGTCATCGACCAGGGCGCGTTTGAGGGCCACCACCAGAATGTCGCGAGCGCCGCCCCCTCCCGCCTGGGGGCCGCCTAAGTCCACCCACCCCCAGGCCAGTTCCTCCGGGGGCACGGGAAACTCGGACTCAATCTGCAGCCGGACCACATCCGACAGATTTCCCCCCGCTGGAGGACCCGGGAGTTTCCATCGGCGCAACGACACTCCTGCGCCGGAGAGAAGGCACCAAGCCTTGGGTTTGGCCTGCCACGGCTTGAGTCCAAGCCAGTCCCTCACTTCGCCGACCAACCGGTTCCGGCACTCGGCGGTAAGCGTGCCTCCGGATCCACGTTCGAGCGGCCATTCGCGCACGCGATCCCCGTGGCGCAATCGAACCTTCCGCGGACCCGGTTCCACGGCCACCTCCCCCGAATTCCGCCACCCCTGGGCATTCATAGATCATCCTCCCGATACGCCAGCGTCTCCACCTCCTCGAGCCCGACCCGGACCGTCACCAGCAGTCGCTGGCGGGCCCCCGAAGAGGTCACCCGACCCTCCGAAAGTATGCGGAACGTCTCCGAGCGAACCGTCACCCGGCCAGCCAACTGCCGGAAAAGCTCCGTGGTCATTCCCGGCACGCGCAGCAGCGCGGCCGTGTTGGGCAGAAACCCCGCGGACGAGCGGTAGGCGATGATCGCCAGCGCGAGTTCCCGGGTCACCCCCGGCAGGCACATCAGCGCTTCGAGCCCGGCGGTGTTCACGTTCATCACCCCGGGATGGCCCTCGCCCTCCTCCGTCGTCACCGCATCGGCGATGTCGATCAACAAGGTCGAGTCGATCACCTTCGGTCCCCCAGGATTCGCCCCACCGCTGCCCTGCCCCCCACCGCGAAGTCCGTCCCGAACCTGCCCTGAATTCGGAGCCCCACCGGGATTCTGCCCCTGCCCCTGCCCCTGCCCCGGAGGCGGAGCCGGACCGACGTTCAACAGGTCGGCGATGCTTTCGAGCCGGTTCCCCTGCCGATGCGCGACGATGGCCTTCGCAATGTCCGGGGTGATGCCGGGAACGGTCATGAGCGTCGACTCGTCGGCGGACTGCACGTTCACCCGGTCCTGCCCCGAGGCGCTTACATTTTCGACGCCCGACTGGACCGTGAGTGCGGCAGCCCAACCCGGGGCGCCCCCGACGACCGACGCCGTCGCGGGACGGGAGTCCCCGGCCGAACCGCCCTCTTCCCAGGCATCCTCCTGCCCGCCGGGAAGCCCGTTGAGCTGCGTGTCCTCCCCGAGAAACGGACCCCCGGCCACGCCGCGAATCATCAGCATTTCCCGCAGGGAACCGAGGGGAGCATCCTTGGGCAGGGAGGGTGGGACCATGCCCAGGTAGAACTCCCTTTCGGCCCCGCCCGGCGTGACCGTGCGATCGCCATCCCGCCAGTCCACGATCGAGGCGGCGATGTCGGGAGTGAGGCCCTGGAGACGCGCGAAATCCTCGGCCTTGGCGGTGTTCACATTCAAACGGCTTTCCTCGTCGTCCACACCGAACACGATCCCGCCGCCTTCCTCAGGCCGGCCCCCGCGAAAGATCCGGTAGGTGCCGCGTCCGAAGGGGATGTCCTTGAAATGCTGCGGGGCGTTGAAGAGCAGTCCATTGTGACTCTGCGCCGAGCCGCGCCGCTCCCGGGCATTTTGGTAAAGCAGGGCCTTGGTCTTCTCGATCCCCGCCAGCGCGAGGTAGCGGGCCTGGATGCGGTCGGTGTGCAACCGCCCCACCTGAAGGTCGAGCCGCGTGGAATGCAGAATGCCGATCACCAGCACGCTCAGCAGCGCGAGGCACCAGAGAAGCGCCACGAGAATCGATCCCGTGTTGCTCCGCCCACGCGGTGGTTGGTTGTCCGGAAGGTTCATCGGCTCAACCGCCCCCCGGACCAAAGGCCGGAACCCCGGGCGATCCACCGCCCGCGCCCTGCGATCCAGGCGAGGATCCACCACCGCCGCCGCCGTCACCGGAGTCCGTGGTCGTCGAGGACTTGGGCACGTTGATGCGGACCACGGTTTGAAAAACCATGGGCGCCTCGGGGTTGCCGGCCGATTCCCCGATGCCGGGCTCGGTCGGTTTGCGGACCGGCTGCCCCACCTGCACAGCTAGGGTGATGCGGACGGCTTCGGGCATGCCGGAAAGATTCCATGCCGTGGATGCGGAGCCCGGCACTTTGTCTGCGCCGCCTTCCTTTCGATTTCCCTGGGGATCCCCCCACGAATCGTACCATTCGTAGCCGTCGTAGAACTCGAACTTCAACTGCTCCACCCCCCAGGCGATCTCCTCCCGGCTGCCGCCCGCGAAGGGATCGGGGGCAATGCGCGGATTGCGTCGCCGCCACAACACGCGCGCACCGGTCGCAGGATCGGGTTCCACGAAGTAGCTGGTCTGGCAGAAGTCCCCTTCGCCCGGCTTGGACGGTGTGTGGTTGAGCGTGCCGAAGTCCAGGTTGCCGGCCTCGGCTCCGCTGATCTTGCGGTTCATGCCGACGAACTCGACGTCCCGGGAGAGCGGGCAGGCGCAGCGGAGGTCGGCGGTGAGCAGGCCCAGCGCCACCCGGGCGGCCTGCACGGCTTCCAGACGCGGCTCCAGCAGACGTTGAGTGTTGAGGCCGGCCTGGAGACAGGCGTAGGCCGCCATGAGCACGATGGCCATCAGGCTCGCGGCGATGGTCATTTCCACCAGGGTGAATCCCGCGCAGCGCAACGGCGCGCGACGGCCGGCGAAACTGGAGGGATGGGTGGGTGGCCTCTTCATCGGCCTCCCCTTCCCCCGCCTTCGCGACGACGCGCCGAGGCGTCGCGCTGCTTCTGTTTGTCGCGATCCTTGATCAGCGCATCACTGGGCACTTCGAACAGCAGCGTGCGAAGTTCGCACAACGTCCGGCCTGTGCTCCGGTTCTCGATCACCACCGCCACCTCATGGAGACCTTCGAGGTCCGCCGGCGAAATGGTCCGCCGCCATCGACACGCCTCCAGCCCGCTCGGGCATTCGCCGTCCGATTCGCCGTCCGTGATGTAGCCCTCGGCACGCAGCGTCTCGATCAAGCCCGAGGCATAGAGCGCCGCGGCGGCCTGGGCCTGCGATTCCTTCACCGACTTCACCGCCGCGGCGAGACCCTCCGTCAGTCCAACCAATCCGACGCCAAGGATGAGGACCGCCACCATCACCTCCACCAGCGAGAAGCCGTCGCATCGGCCGGGCCGGGACATGCCCTGGGCTGGGTGGAGGTTTGCGTTCATCAACGTTTCATTTCAGCCACCCGGAACCGGGCGGTGATCGGGTTCAACCGGAGCCTCAGCCCGAAACCCTCCTGGTCCCGGAGCAGAATCTCGGCGGAATCCGCGGTGCCATCCGGAAAAAACGTCACGCCCAGCGCGGGCCCCGACCCGGCCGTTGCGCCCGACGCCGCGGGCGGGGCGTCGGAGGAAACGAAGAGCGGATCCCCGTCCACGGAACCGCGTCCAGGCGCGGAGTCCGGATCAGGATCCGAACCCGGAGCCCCGGGCGGCTGGACCCGGACAGTGATCCGGTGATCCAACTCGCCTTCACAGCCGGACACATCGCGCACGGGCACGAACACGGGTTCACGTCCCGGGCCACGAACCCGCTTCTCGACGCGAAACTTCCGCGTGGCGGGATCGATGCGCACCCGGTGCGGCTGGTTGAAACTGACGGCGCGGCTGGAGGCGATGGCGCAGACACTCACCAGGTCGCGCCCCCCCGCGCGAAGCACGGCATCCGAGAACGTCCCCCGCATCTCCGGCAGAACCAGGGCGGTCATGACGCCGATGAGGGCGATGACCACCATGAGTTCGAGCAGCGTGAAGCCGGTCGAAGCGACGGAGAGTGGGAACGTCCGCTTCATCACGCGATCACCAGTTCCCGATGTCCGCCCCCTGCCCCTCACCCCCGTCCGCGCTGTCCGAACCCCGCGACCAGAGATCAAAGCTGCTGGTGTGACGCGTGCCCGGCGAGCGGTACTGGTAGGGGTTCCCCCACGGATCCGGGCGCAACTGCTTCACGTAAGGTCCGCGCCATTTCTTATCGTCGCCGGGCGGGGCCTCGACGAGGACCTTCAATCCCTCGTCCGTGCCCGGGTAACGGTCCATGTGAAGGTTGTAGCGTTCGAGGGCGGATTCGTACTCGGAGATGTTCGACTTGGCGGTGCTGACCTTGGCGTCGTGGGTCATGCCCATGAACTGAGGCATGATGGTGGCGGCGAGCACCCCCAGGATGATCACCACCACCATGATCTCGATCAGGGTGAAGGCTCCGGTCCGGCGGGTCGCGGGGTTTCGATGATGCTTCATGGAACGTTGCTGGTTCGGCTTCGAGTTTCCGGAAAAAATGCAGTCTGGGAGGTCAATGGATGGCCCGGCTCATCTTGAAGATCGGAAGAAGGAGGGCGATGACCATGAACCCGACCAGCGCCCCGACCACCAGGATCAGCGCGGGTGCGAGCAGCGAGATCATGGTCTTGGTCTTGGCCCGCATGTGGCGTTCCTCGATCTCCGCCACCTTCAACAGCATCTCATCCAGACGACCGGTCTCCTCGCCCACCTCGATCATCTGAACCACGGCCCGCGGAAAAATTCCGAGCTTGCGCAACGGCGCCGCCAGCGAATCCCCGCCCCGCGTCTCCTCCGCCACGCGCGCAATCTGCTTCGCCAACACCCGGTTCCCGATGGTGTCCTCCACGATTCGCAACGCCGGCAGGAGAGACACCCCGCTCTTGGCCAGGGTTCCCAGGGTTCGCGCGAACCGGCCCAGCGCCGCACTCCGAAACACCGCCCCCATCACCGGCACCTGCAGCTTGATCCCATCCCACGCCTCCGCCCCTTTCGGCGTGCGCAACCAATTCCGCGCCGCCCAGTAAATCCCTCCCGCTGCCAGCAGGAGCCAGAACCAGTCGCGGCTCAAAAACTCGCTGACCTTCAGCAGAATCAGGGTCGGCAGCGGAAGGGTCGGCAGCATCTCCCGCAACATCCCGAACAGACGCGGCAGCACGACCGTCAACAGCACCAGCACCGTCACCACGCCGAAACCAAGCACGAAGGCGGGATAGGCGACCGCTCCGACCACTTCACCACGGACCTCATCCTCGTGCTCCAGAAGATCCGCGAGATCGTTCATCACCTTGGGCAGCGCCCCCGCCTCCTCGCCCACCCGCACCATGCTCACATACAATTTCCCGAACAGTTCCGGGTGCTCCTCCATGGCTGTCGATAGCGACACACCTTTCCGCACCGCCTCCCCCAGTCGAAGGACCAGCGAGCGCAACGCCGGGTTTTCCTCCTCCTCCCCCAGTCCATCCAGCGCCTGCGGAATCGGGATGGCCGCCCCCAGCAGGGCACTCAACTCCCGGGTGAAGGCGGTGATCTCCTTGCGCCGGACCCGGCCGCCACTTGCAACGGCGGACGTCGCCACGGGGCCCGCGGAGGAAACGGCAGGCTTCGTACCCGCGTCCTGCTTTGCTTTCGCGGCGGGAACCGCCGCAACAGGCCTCGCAGCCCCTGCTCCCGCTCCCGCTCCCGCTCCCGCTCTGACTCCGCCGACAGGTTCGAGCCGGGAGGGAAACAGACCGCGGCGTCCCAGCGCCTGAAGCGCGGAACGACGGTCATCGGCCTCGACGGTTCCCTCCTCGGCGGCGCCGTCCGCGCGGACGGCCTGATAGCGGAAGACGCTCATTCGAGCTGGTCGCCGGAGGAGACGCGGACGATTTCCTCGAGGGTGGTCATGCCGGTCGCGGCCTTGAGCAGGGCGTCCTGATGCATGGTGATCATGGACCGCTGCGCGAGCCCCTTCAGTTCGCTGTTCGACCGTTTGTGAACGATCATCTCGCGCATTTCGGTGGTGATCGGCAGCAGTTCGAAGATGCCAATCCGGCCCCGGTACCCCGTTCCCCGGCATTCGTCGCAACCGGTTCCATGGAAGCAGGTGGCCCCCATGGCCCGGCCGCTGAGAATTTCGAGACGTTCCCGGAGTGCTGGGGGTGCCTCGACTTCGACGCGGCAGGAAGGACAGATCCTGCGCACCAGGCGCTGGGCCAGCACGCCTTCGAGGGAGGAGGAGATCAGGAAGGCCTCCACGCCCATGTCGAGAAGCCGGGTCACCGCGCCCGTGGCGTCGTTGGTGTGGAGCGTGCTGAACACCTGATGACCGGTCAGGGCCGCGCGGATGGCGATCTCGGCGGTCTCCGAATCCCGGATTTCACCGACCATGACGATGTCGGGGTCCTGCCGGAGAATGGCGCGGAGGCCGGTGGCGAAGGTGAAGTTGCGGCTGGGCCGCACCGGGATCTGCGCGACGCCGGCGAGTTCGTATTCGATCGGATCCTCAATGGTGATGATCTTTTTCTCGGGCGTGTAGATGCCCTGGAGAATGGAATACAGCGTGGTGGTCTTGCCGCTGCCGGTCGGGCCCGTGGCGAGGAACAGTCCGTGGGGTTTTTCCACCAACCGCTTCAGAAGCGCTGCGCGCTCCTCCCCCAATCCCAGTTCCACCGGGGTCTGGACCCGGGTGTTCTTCTCCAGCAACCGCATCACCACGCTTTCGCCGTACTTCGTCGGCATCGTGCCCACGCGGATGTCCACGCGCGACCCGCGGTGATGGATCTGGATGTGTCCGTCCTGCGGCATGAACCGTTCAGCGATGTTCATGTCCGCCATGATCTTGATGCGCGACACCAGCGCGGCGTGAAGGTTTCTCGGCGGGGGCGGCTTCACCTGCAACAGGCCGTCGATGCGGAACCGCAGTTCCACCGTGCTTTCGTAAGGAACGAGATGGATGTCACTCGCCCGTTCCCGCAGCGCCGTGGCAATCACCAGATTAACCAGGTTGATGACCGTCGGCTCGTTGGCCATCACCTCGATGTCGTGCAGGTTCGCCGATTCCGCGGCGCCCCCCTGCCCGTCCCCGAGGTTTTCAATCATCTGCTCGACCGTCACCCGGTAACTCTCACCCACCCGCTCGAGAATCTCCGCCTCCCCGGCCGCGACCTCCTCCACCTCCAACCCCGTCAGCAACCGCACATCCTCCACCAACCGTTCGTCCCCGGGACGGGCCGTGGCCAGGTGCAGGACGCCCTCCGCCACGCGCAACGGGAGAATGCCATGCGTGCGCACGAATTCAGCGGGAAGAAGCCGCAGCGCCTCCGGCGTGGAAGTCAGCGCAGGTCCGCCCGACGAACCACGCGCCGGAGAAAGACCGGGCTCCGGCACCGGAGGTATCTCCAGAACCGTCAATGACTCCGGATCCGTCGGCGGATGATGGGTGGATTTCACTCTAACTTGGGTCTTGGCACTGCCGGGGCGCACAACCGCCCCCTGGATAGACACGCCAAGCGTGGATTTCTTGGAAACTATTCCGCCGACAAGGTGACCCCCTATGGACTCCCAAACCCAGCGCCTTGTTCAATCCCCGAAAATGAATCATTCCCAAGAGAAAGGGGTGAGTCCTTGCGGACCCACCCCTCGTTGTCGAAGCCGCCCCCCATGGGCGACAAGTCTTTTGGTCCGGCACCGGCGTTGAGCCGGTCGACCGGTTATTCCTTCTCGCGGGCCAGACGAAGTTCGTCGGCGGCGTCGAAGGCCGAGGCCAGAGCCACCAGATCTTCGCCGGGCTTGAGCGCGTCGAGGATCTTCTGCTCTTCCTTGAGCTGCTCAGGCGTGTAGTTGGCCGCCTTGATGGACAGACCGATCCGGCGCTCGCCGCGATCGATCTTCACCACCCGCGCGGTCACTTCCTGACCCACGGTGAGCACGTTCTTGATCTTTTCCACCCGGTCTTCGCTGACCTGGGAGATGTGCACGAGACCATCGATCTCGTTCTGGAGACCGATGAACGCCCCGAAGCTGGCCAGCTTCGTGACCTTGCCGGTGACCAGATCACCGACCTTGTAATGGCGGTCGATGTGTTCCCACGGATCTTCGCCCAGCTGCTTGACACCGAGCGCGATGCGCTGGTTCGGGCGGTCGACTTCCAGAACCACGGCCTCGACCTCGTCGCCCTTCTTCAGCACTTCCGAAGGATGATTGATCTTGCGGGTCCAGGAGATGTCCGAGACGTGCACCATGCCGTCGATGCCTTCCTCGAGTTCCACGAACGCACCGTAGCTGGTGAGGTTGCGGACCTTGCCCTTGACCTTGGTTCCGGGCGGGTACTTCTCGTGGGCGCTGTCCCACGGATTGGCTTCCAACTGCCGGATGCCGAGGCTGATCTTCTGCTCGTCGCGGTTGATGCCGAGAACGGAGGCTTCGATCTCCTGGCCCTGCTTGAGAACGTCCGAGGGCTTGGCGATGCGCTTGGTCCAGGACAGCTCGGTGACGTGCACCAGGCCTTCGACACCGGGTTCGATCTCCACGAAGGCACCGTAGGGGACCAGGTTGACGACCTTGCCCTTGACCTTCTGACCGACCTGGTACTTCGACTCGATGCTTTCCCAGGGGTTCTGGAGCTTCTGCTTGAGACCGAGGCTGACGCGCTCCTTCTCCTTGTTGACGTCGAGAACGACCACGTCGATTTCCTGGCCGACCTTGAGAATCTCCGACGGATGGCCGATGCGGCCCCAGGACATGTCGGTGATGTGCAGCAGGCCGTCCAGACCGTTGAGGTCGATGAAGGCGCCGAAGTTGGTGATGTTCTTGACCGTGCCCTTGCGGATGTCGCCGGGGGTCATCTCCTGGAGCAACCGCGAGCGGCGTTCGGCACGCTCCGCCTCGATCAGTTCGCGGCGGGAGAGGACGATGTTCTGCCGGTCCTGGTTGATCTTGACGATCTTGAAGTCGTACTGGTTGCCAACGTAGATCTGCAGGTTCTTCGGGGGAACGATGTCCACCTGCGAAGCCGGGAGGAACGCTTCCACGCCGACATTGACGAGCAGGCCGCCCTTGACCACGGCCTTGACCTTGCCGCTGATCGTGCCGCCTTCGGTCGAGACACTGAGAATCTTCTCCCAGTTCTGCTTGAACTCAGCGCGCTCCTTCGAAACGACAACCATGCCGTCCCGGTCCTCAAGCTTCTCGATGTAGATCGGGACTTCGTCGCCGACCTTCACGGTCGAGATGTCCTCGAATTCCGACGCCGAGACAATGCCTTCGCTCTTGTAGCCGATGTCCACGAGGACTTCGCGCTGACGGACTTCAATGATGATACCCTTGACGATCTGGCCGGGGGAAAAGCTGAGCTGGCTTCCCCGCAGGGCCTCTTCCATGGTGAGCATGCGGATCTTGACTCTCTAACTGGCGGAGACTTGCAGGCAGGTTTCGAATGAATTGCCCGGCGAAGGCTCCATTGCCCAAACGTAACGCCTGTTGCGGCGGCAACGGAGGTTGACGATCAGGTTGTTGGGTTGACTTCTCGTTTCTCAGCCCTGATGGACGTCCGCACACGCGGCGCCCGGGCGAGGGACAACGCTAACGGTTGCCATTCTTGTGGCAAGGGGCTTTTTTGAAGCCGTTCCACCCCCACCGCAGGCCGGCATCCCCTGAGGTCCGCCGATCCCGTCGGATCCGAACCTGTTCGTTGAATCCCGGACGGCCCCCGTTCACCCTTTTCCCAATGCCGGTCGTCCCCAGACCCAGACCCAGACCCAGCCCGCCGACATGAAGACCGTGACCCTCCACACCGACGGCGGCTGCCGGGGAAACCCGGGACCGGGAGCCTGGGCGGCCGTCCTCCGTCACGGCCAGCACACCCGCGAAATCTCAGGCGCCGAAAACGACACCACCAACAACCGGATGGAACTTCGCGCGGCAATCGAGGGCTTCACCTGTCTGAAGGAACCCTGCGAAGTCCATTGCCACACCGACTCCCAGTATCTCCGCCAGGGCATCACCGACTGGATCCACGGATGGAAACGCAACGGCTGGCGCACTTCCACGAAGCAGCCGGTCAAGAACGCGGACCTCTGGAAGGAACTCGATGCCGCCATCGCCCGGCACAAGGTCCACTGGCATTGGGTCCGGGGTCATACCGGCAACCGGGGCAACGAACGCTGCGACTCCCTGGCCAATGACGCCATGGACCGACTCCAGCGCGCCGGACGTCAGGGAGCCCAGGCTCCCCCGATCCGCCGCGACGTGCGCAAGTCACCCAAGCTCCCCTCGCCCGCGGGCATTCCACCGACCCCGCAACCTGACTCCCGCACGCCCGCCGCAGGTGATCCCCAACCTTCCCCGCCGCCACGATCTGGCATGCTCCGGATTCAAAGACCGGGCGGGGCCAGCTAAGACTCCCGTTCCTCCTTAGAGCCCGTCTGAAAAGTCAGTGGGGATCCTGTTTTCGCGGAAAAGGCCGG
>CAYZAE010000104.1:0-12556 GCA_964476125.1 uncultured Verrucomicrobiota bacterium
GTCGATGATCTTGACCGAAACCTCGGCCAGTCGATGGACGTTGGCCTCGCGGGCGCGGTAATCACCGCCCTTGATGGTGTCGTAGAAAAGCCGGTGAACGCTGTCGCCGTCGTTCTGGTAATTCTTGGCGGCATTGATGCCGCCCTGGGCGGCGACGGAATGGGCACGGCGACCGGTGTCGTGGTAGATGATGCATTTCACCTTGTACCCGAGTTCGGCGAGTGACGCGGCGGCGGAGGCGCCGGCGAGCCCGGCTCCGACGACGATCACCTCGTACTTCCGCTTGTTGGCCGGGTTGACGAGCTTGATGGCCTCGAGGTGCTTGGTCCATTTCTGATCCAGCGGACCGGCGGGAATCTTCGATTCGAGTTTCATGGTGCGGTCGGGACGAAGTGGGCGGGAGGGCTGGGGCGGGTCGGTTACTCGACGATGCGGAGGAAGATGGCGACGGGGATGGACGCGTAGCCCAGGAAGAGGGCCAGGGAGAGGGCCTTGGCTCCTTTTTCAAGTCGTTGACGCCAGGCTCCTTCAGACATGCCGAGGGACTGGAACATGGCGCTTGCGCCGTGGCTCAGGTGGAGACAGAGGAGGCCGATGGCCACCAGGTAGAAGAGGGAGACCAGCGGCTGGCTGAAACCGACCACCAGCATCTGGTGCACATCCTTGTAGCCGTTCTGCGGTCCGCCACGGACCACGAGGTCGCCGAAGTCCTGCCCGGTCAGGTTGATGAACTTGAGTTGAACGGTGTAGTGGAGCAGGTGGTAGACGACGAACGCGGCGATCACGAGGCCGGTCATGAACATGTACTGCGACGCCCAGGAGGCGCCGAACGGCGATTTCACGCCCCCGTAGGCTGTGGGCCGCGCGGCTTTGTTCTCGGCGCTGAGCGCGATGGCCGACCAGACATGCAGGCCGACGATGGCCACGAGGCTCAGGCGAACCACCCACAGCAGCCCCTGATTCGCGTGCAGCAGGTGCGCGTAGGCATTGATGCTTTCCTTGGGCAGGAAGACCTGGAGGTTGCCCACCAGGTGGCCAATCACGAAAAGGAACATGGCAGCACCGGTGGCGCCCATGATGACCTTTTTGCCAAGGGACGATTGAAAGAGGAGCTGAAGCGGTTTCATGGCCTGTCGGGCTCAGCGGTTCGGACGGCGACGACCGTCATCAACGAAAAGCCGAAAGCAAGCAGTCATTAGTTGTGACCTTGCTTTCGGCTTGTGAGCACGCGGAATTCTTATTGTGCGAAACCGGGGTGGTCAACTATGCGCAACAAAAAATGTTGAATGCCTCCCGTCGCGGGGCGGCGGGAGGCAAACCAGGTGCCGAAACCCGATCGACGGCGGCCGTTCAACGGGCCCGCACCGAAACCACGGGCGTCCAGGCCGAAGGCCCGGTGCGGCCCAGGGCGCGGAGCCGGTAGGAGTACAGCGTCTTGGATTTCAGCGATCCATTGCTGTAGTTGCTGCTGTTCGCGGCGGTGGTGGCGATGGTGGCGAAGTTCACGCCATCGGTGCTCCGCTGGATCTCGAAGCCCGTTTCGTTGGTGGAGGCATCGGTCCACGTGAGCTTGATGGTGGCTGATCCCGAGGCGGCCGCCTTGAGGTTTGTGGGAACCTGGGGAACGGGTTCGGGCGTGGTGACCGTCGCCGGGCTGGAATAGGGCGAGTAGTCCGTGGCGGTCGTGGCGCGGACCCGGTACTGGTAGGTCGTGCCTCCTGCCGTCGTGGTGTCGGTCCAGGTCAGAACATCCGCGGCGAGGGAGGCCACCCGTGTCCACGTGCCACCCGTGGCGATGCGTTCGACCTGGAAACCGGTTTCGGTGGTCGCGCAGTCCGCCCAGGAGAGGCGGACCGAGTTGGAGGTGGGGGAGGTGAGGGTGGCGGAGAGCGTCGCGGGCGCTGGCAGCGGGGAGGCCGGGGTGGTGGCGGTCGCGAGGTTGGACCAGGCGGAGCAGCCTCCGCTGTTGCTGGCGCGGACGCGGTAGTGGGTGGAGGACGAGGGACTGACCGTGGCATCGGAGAAGCCGGAAGTGTTGCTGCCGACATTGGCGATTCGCGTCCAGGTCAGTTGATCGGAGGACCGTTCGATCTCGAAGGCGGATTCGTTGGTGGAGGCGTCGATCCACGAGAGTTGGATGGCGACGCTGCTGGTGGCGGTGGCGGAGAGGCTGGTGGGAGCGGCGGGCGGCGGGTTGGGGCCGGAGCGGAACGCCTTGATCGCATGGGCATTGTTGTTGAGCGATTTGGCGTTGTTGGCGGAGTTGGCGGTGTCGGTTTCGGGGATCCCGGTGGGGTAGCCGTTGAAGCTGATGGCGGGATTGGAGAAGTAGTTCACGCGCGGCACGGAAACGCCGGCGCAGGCATAGGACATGACGGTTCGGAAGCCCGCGCCGTCGGTGGTGCAGCGTTTGTGCCCGAAGGAGTAGGCATACGACCCGACCGTGGCGTTCTCCCGGTCGTGCTGGCTGCCCATGAGGTGCCCGATCTCATGGGCGAACGAGAACTGGGAGATGCAACCGGAGTTCACCACCCCGTACGCCCAGCCGGCGGACTCCGTGCCGGTCGTGGTCATCTGGTAACTCGTGCCGCAGAAATTCGCGTCCTCGTCGATCAGCATGACGAGGTCGGCCCCCGATGCTTCCCGCAGGGGCTGGACTTCATCCAGATAGCCGTCCGGGCTGGAGCCCAGCCGGGCCAGGGTGACGTGCATGTCCCCGGGTTCCGTGTAGGCGACTTCCCCGAGGTAGACCAGGTTGAGGGTCAGGTAGACTCCGCTGTTGCGGTAGCCGGTGTTCGCGCTGCTGACGGCGCTGAGCGCCAGGGATTCGGCTCCCGCCGTTCCGCCATACCGGCGGGCCGTGGCCGGAGTGTAGACGACCAGGATGTCCACCACCGCCGGATTGGAGGCGGTGGCGGCCGGGAAACTTGATCCGGCAGCCAGGGCGGCGCGTCCCTGGGGCCGGGTCGAAAGCGTCTGTCGCGGCTTGGGAATGGCCGCCGTCGAGCAGCTGTCGGGCAATTCCACGGTTCCCTCGGTCAACAGCGTGGCACGGCCGTCGGCGCCGGTTCGGACGGCGTAGAGCGCGTTGCCTTGTTCGAGGGGGCGACTGATGTGACCCGCGTAGGCGCCCTGGTGTGACACGAGGGTGACTTCGCTCAGCGGTTCGCCACTCAGCCGGCCCACCCAGACAAACGTGTCCGGTCCCTGCTCCTCGAGGTGGGTGCGTTCGGCGAGGAGTTCCGCACCGTCGGGCAGCGGCACGGTGATTCGGGGGAGGTCGCGGAGCCTGGGGTTCATGGCGATGGCCTGCCCGCCCGGTGACGGGTGTCCGGTGGCCAGGGCCGCTCCAGTCGCCCGGGGGAGCGGCAGAAAGGCGGGTTCAGCCGATTCAGCGTTCGCTGCGGGGCCGTTCCCGGCGGCCATCAGGGCCAGGCAGGACAGGAGGGTGAGGGCGTGACGATCCAGGGGGGTTCGTTTCATCGGGGGAATCTCGAAGTCACTCGCGCGAGCCTGGGGGGAGACGCCCAAGCCACGGGAGGATACCCGACCCGCCCCCATTCCCGGCAATAGTTCCCTTCGATCCCACCGCGTCCCTAGGCGCCGGTCCGCCTCCGCTCCCGGCTAACGAAGTCGAAGGCAGACAACGGATTAACCAGAACTGGTGAGAAGGCGGCCCGGCTTGGCCCGTGCCGTTCCGCCCGGGCTTCCTGGGGCGGGCGACCCCGCGTGGACCGGCCTGGCCGGGCACAAAACGGAGCCCGCTCCCCGGTCCGGCGTCGAAACGCCGGGGGCGGGGAGCGGGCTTGAACCGCCGACTGTGCCGGCGTCGGTTTCGCTTGGATCGCGACCGGGCCGGTTCCGGATCCGTCAGCGGCTGATGCTCAGACGAACTGCCGACCAGGCGGAGGCGCCGGTCTTTCCCACGGCGCGAATGCGGTAGGCATAACCTATCCGCGGCTTGAGGGACTTGTTGACGAACGACGCCGCGTTCGCGGGCGTGATGGCGATGACCTCAAAGGTCAATCCGCCCGAGGTGCGCTGGATTTCGAAGCCGATCTCGTTGTCGGACTGGTCCACCCAGGAGACGGTGATTTCACCGCTGCCGGTCGTCCTGAGCGCAAATCCCGTGGGCGCGTTCGGGATCGGGTCGGGCGTGGTGATTCGGGCCACTTCGGACCATTCCGAGCGGCGGTCGGCGACGCAGGTGCGAATGCGGTACAGGAAGGTCGCTCCCGGGCTGCCGGTGGAATCCGTATAGGCCCGGGTGTTCGGCGGCAGCGTGGCCAGCCGGGTCCATACGGTTCCGTCGAGCGAACGTTCCAGTTCGAATCCGGATTCATCCGAGGCCGATTCGTTCCAACCCAGCTGGATCACGCGCGAGGAGGTGGCGCTGCCGGCCAGTTGGGTCGGGACGGGGACGGGGGGAGGTGTGGGGGCCGGACGGCTGCGGAAGGCGGCGACCGCATGAGCGTTCTGGTTGAGGGAACGGGCGTTGTCGGCCGACTTGGCGGTGTCGGATTCGGGAACTCCGGTGGGCACGCCGTTGAAGAGGATCTCGGGGTTGGAGAAGTAGTTTACGCGGGGAACGGAAACTCCGGCGCAGGCGTAGGACATCACGGTGCGGTAGCCCTTGCCGTCCTTGGTGCAGACCTTGTGCCCGTAGGAGTAGGGGTAGGCGCCGTAGCCCGCGGGATTGTCGCGGTCATGATTGCAGCCCATCGAGTGACCGATCTCGTGGGTCAGGGTGTACTGACCGATGCACCCCGAAAAGACGACGCTGTAGGCCCAGGGACTGAACGACGCATCCCGCGCCGAGCTCTGATAACTCGTGCCGCAGTTGTTCGAGTCCTGGCTCACCAGCACCACGAGGTCGGCGCCGTACTTTTCACGCAGGGTGGGGACATCCTCGAGGTGGCCGTCCGAAACGCCGGCCAGGCGGGCCAGGGAGATGCCGGTGGAGTTGGGCTCGGTGTAGGCCACTTCGCCGACATAGACCAGGTTCAGGTTGATGAAAATGGCGCTGTTTCGGTAGGCGTTGTTGGCACTGGCGATGGCCCCGACGATCAGCGATTCGGCCCCGGCTTTGCCGCCGTGTTTCTTGGTCGTGGCGGGTGTGTAGACCACCAGGATGTCGATGGTGGCCGGGTTGGCGGCGCTGGCGGTGGCGAAGGTCGCTTTCTGCAGGGCGGCGGCCTGTCCGGGCGCCGAAGCGGACATCAACCGGCGCGACTGGGTCGGGGGTGGTAGGGTGCACCCATCGGGTGAGTCGATCGGCTCGGAGAAGGAGAGCACCGGCACGCCTTCCGTGTTGGGCTCAATGGTGTAAATCGCATTGCCGTCCTCCAGCGGACGGTTGATCTGGGCGGCGAACGCTCCTTCGTGCGAGACGAAGATCACCTCACTGAGCGGCTCGTTCAGCAGGCGGCCCACCCACACAAAGTCCCCATTGCCCTTGTCCTCCAGACGGGTCCGCTCCGCCTGCAGCGTGGTTTGTGAGGTGAGTTCGAGACCGACGCGCGACAGGGACGCGAGATTCGGGTGGGGGGTGACCGGGCGGCCAGCGGTCTTTGGCGAGGCCAGCGCGGCAGCGTGCGATGGCGTGGATTCGGGAAAGGCGATGAAGGCGGGCTCAGGGGATTCCGCGAATACCGTTGGATTGGCCAGGCTGGAAAGAAGCGAGAGAAGGCAGAGAGCTTGGGAACGATGGAACCGGGGGGCTTTGTGTTTCATTGAGACCGATTCGGATGCTCGCGCCAAGGCTGGTTGAACCAGGCAATGAGCAGCCTAACCGATCCGGGGCACCTCCTCGCAATAGATCCATTGGTCACCCCCTTGGAGCTAGAGTCGAAGTCTTCTGGGCGTCCGCGTAGTCGATTCAGTGAACGAAAAAGGCGAGGCTTTCGCCTCGCCATTGTCATCTACGAGATGGGACGGACTTGACTCCGCGCCGTTCCCGTGGGGATCAGGCCTTGCGGCGGCTGATCGCAGCCAGACCAATCAGGCCGGCGCCCAGGAACGCCAGCGTCGCGCCGCTGTCCGGGATCGGGTCGTTCGCGATCGGGCCGTAGAGGCGGTAGAAGGAGAGACCGCGATTGGGGGTGTCGAACACTTCGGAACTCAACGCAGATCCACCGATGTAGAACGCCTGGAGCTTGCCGCCGCCCGCGCCGCCGCCCCAGTGGAAGACGACGTAGTTGTAGCCGCCCGTGGGGATGGAGATCGAGTTGGTGTCGTCGGGGAACGTGGGGTAGCCGGCAGGAGCCGAGTCATCCGTGTTCACGCTGACGATCTCGTCGCCGGGAGCGGGCAGGTCGGGGTTGTTGGCCGCGTTGTAGCTGCCCACGAGGCTGGCGAGCCAGTCTTCGACGTTATCCTTACCCAGACCATTGCCGGGGGTGATGTCGTTGGCCGTGATGGTGGCGAGTTCAATACGGCTGGCGCTGGCGCTGGCGGCGGCGAGGACCGCGAGGGACAGGCCGAGCAGGGATTTCTTATTCATTTTCGAAGGACTGTTCTGAGTGACGTTGGCTACTTGGTTGGTGGAAGGCCGGCCCATTGCCGCGCCTACAGATACTTACTAGCACGCATGATGCCAGGTGTTCCTTCAGGCCGTTCCATGGGCCCTCGTTTCAGGTTGCATCATGCTTTGATTCAATGACTTGATTCTGAATTAGGGGAGTTCTGAAAAGGTCGTGACCGGGTCAGGGGGGAAGGTTGGCATGAAGGAATTCCGTATTCACCCCACCGGGAGTTGCAGGGTGTAAAGAAAACCGACGGTTTTGGGTTGGCTGTCTCGCACGAGGCACCGACCGAAGGGATTCCAGTACCGAGCGTTTGGCCCGGCTCCAGCGAGCGGAAAAACGCCTCACCCAGGCCCGGCTCCCCGTGATTCCAGGCGGTTCGTCAACGCAAGTCTTTATCAGTCAAACTACTGGAGCGCGCCCGCCAACGGTTCAACAGCCCAGAAAAGCCGGCCAGAGGTCCGTCCACGGCCCCTTCAACACCTCGATTTTGTAAAGAAAACCGACATGGTGAGATGAGGTTGGCCGCCGCTCGGGCGGGGGTCGTTGCCCGAAAAAGGGCAATACGAAGGCAAAACTCGGGGTATGTGATTCCCGTACCAAGATTTTACATAAGAGATTTACTTACACAATTCCGTTGGCCCTGCATGGGAGTGGGCTCAGGGTCGGGGTCGGGGTCGGGGCCCATGGATCCGTCCGAGGGCTTCAGGCGAAACGCAGGGATCGGGGGTCGATATGCTGGAGGGTCGCCATGGCTTCGATGGCGAGAAACAGGCCGCCGGCAAACAGCACCCGGGCGTTCTCCCGGGTCGCGCGTTCGAGGGCGTAAGCGGTGGCCTCTTCGAGGGTGGGGATCACCTGAACCGGGACGTCGGGGCGAAGCGCGCGAACGTGCTGCTCGATCTCGGTCGCGGGGGCGCCCTTGTACCACGCGGCGGTGCAGACCACGGCATCCGCCACCGGCAGGAGTTCGGCCAGCACGCCACGGATGTCCTTGTTGTAGGAAACCCCGGTGACCAGAAGCACCGGCTTGTCCGAGGGCATGCTCCGCAGGGCGGCGACGATGGCGCGCATGGATTGCGGGGTATGGCCGACGTCGATGATCGTCTCGGGCTGGAGCGAGAGACGCTCCAGTCGGCCGGGCCATTTCACGGAGGCGGCCGCGTTCCGGACCGCCTCGCGGAATCGTTCTTGTTCCACGTCCACCTCGGATCGATGGCGGTGGAGCCAGTTCCGGACTGCCGTCGCGGCCACGGCAATGTTCCAGGCTTGGTGTTCCCCGAGCAGGGGGGTTTCCAGCCGGCCGAAGTCGCAACCCAGGCAGCGCAGCGAAAACCGCATCCGCCAGTCGACGAACTCCACTTCGCCGACCTCCGCTTCGGCGCGGATGTCCACGAGTTGAATGCCCCGGTCCCGGGTATAGGCCCGGAGTCTGCGGACGAGTTCCGGTTCGATGCGGCCCACCACCAGGGTGCCGCCGGCCGGGCAGAGGTCCGCCTTGTCGTAGGCGATGAACTCGGGTTGGTGCCCGAGCAGTTCGCAATGTTCCAGTTCGACGGAGGTCAGGGCGACGGTGGTGCCCGGGAAGGTGCGGGTGGTGTCGTAGCGGCCGCCGATGCCGGCCTCGGCGACGACGGCCTGGACGTGATGGTGGGAGAAGTGGTGGAGGGCGACGGCGGTGAAGGCTTCGAACGCGGCGAAATGGTCGTTGGGAAAGGCCTGCTGGTAAGCCTTCGCAGCGGAATCGTACCAGGTGCAGGCCTCGACCAGGTCGGCCTCGTTGATGTCGTTCTGGTTGATCCGGATGCGTTCGTTGAAGCGCAGGAGGTGGGGGGAGGTGTAAAGCCCGGTTTTAAGGCCGAGCTGGCGGAGGATTTCGGCGGCGACGGCGGCGGTGCTTCCCTTGCCTTTCGATCCGGTGACCTTGAGGGCGTCGAGGTGGGTGGACCAGGCGGGGTTCGGCAATTGCCCGAGCAGCGCCTGCATGCGTTGGAACCCAATGCCCGAGCCGAATTTGGGATGGTCGAGCAGCCGTTGCACGGCCGGGGGTGCGGCGGGGAGGGGGGGGAGGGTCACGGGCGGGTTCCGGGTGGGGACGGTTGCGGGAACGGTTCGAGCAGGGCGCGGCAATCGCCCAGGAGATAAATGGAGCCGGCCACGACCACCAGATCGCAATCGCCTCCCGCAGGGCCGCCGCGCATGGCTTCGAAGGCTGGACGCGGGCGGCTGAACCGCTGGATTTTCGAGCGCAGCTCCGAGGGAATCGAAGCCAGTTCGCGGGCGGTGGCCGCGACCGAACGGTAGAATCCCGTGGCCACGGCAATGCGCTTCATCCGGGGGCCGAGGATTTCAATGCCCCGGGTGAGTTTCGCGGGTTCGGAAGCGCCGAACACCAGGTTGACTCCAGCGCTGGCATGGGTGCGGTCGAGATGGCGGCGGAGCGCCTCGAAGGCCAGTTCATTGTGGGCCGCATCCAGCAGGACGGGGGGTGTGCCGGGAACGTATTCGAGACGTCCCGGCCAGGAGGCCTTTTCGGCGCCGGCCAGGCTGAGGCGATCCCGGGCCCACCCCAGGGCCAGCAAACGTTCGAAAAGCCCGGCAGCCACGGCGAAGTTGTCCGCCTGAAAATCGCCCGCCAACGGCAGCCGGAGGCTCAGGTTCCGGAACCTGATTTCGGTTCCCCGGTCGTTGCTTTCCATCACCGTCAGGGCCTCCCGGGGCGCGGGGACCACGGTGACGCGTTGAGGCTGCGACGATTCCAGAATGACACGGCGCGGGCCTTCCGGAATCCCGGGGCCGAGCACGATCGTGGAACCCGCCGAGGCAATGCCCGCCTTGTCCCGGGCGATGTCCTCCAGCTCCGGTCCCAGTTCCTCCCAATGGTCCAGGCCGATGGAGGTGATCGCCGCCAGGGGGCCGGGAATGAGGCTGACCACATCGTTCGACCCGCCAATCGCCACCTCCAGAATCGCGAGGTCCACGTTCTGGCGTCGACACAAGTGCAGCGCCAGGATCAGCAGGGTTTCGAACAGGGACGGAAAATCCTGGGCCTCGATGCGATCGAAGAAGGGCAGACATTCCCGCGCCGCGGATTCGAGCAGTGTTTCAGGGATGGGAACGCCCCCGATGCGGATCCGTTCCACCACCTGGAACAGGTGGGGCGAGGTGAAGGTGCAGACGCTCTGCCCGTCGCGCAGGAGCATGGCTTCGAGTTGGGCGCACACGGATCCCTTGCCGGCCGTGCCGGTTATTTTCACCACCCGGGGCAGGGGGCCGGACTCCCGAACCCAGGCCGCGAGCAGCTTCTGAAACCGGGCGCGACGGACCTCCCGCCCGGGGCGGGATCCGGAGGTTCTTCGATGCAATTGCTCCCAGGCGCTCATCCGATAACAACGCGGCGTATGTGGGGCAGGGGAAGTTCCTTGGCAAGCGGGTTCTGGCTGGGGCGCCTGGAGGCACGGACGCGCCGTCACGGTTTCCGCGCGGTTCCGAGGTTTCTCAGAGAAAAATGCCGGAATGAATTCCGAACGCCGGAGGGGTTTCGGCGGTCGAAAAGGGCGAACAGGTGTGCAGATTGCAGGACGCGGCGCTCTCCAGCCTCCCAAGCCGCGATTGCGGTCGGCCGCCTGTTCCTTCATTTTCCGACCGGCATGGCTTCCGGACATGATCTTCGGCGCGACCGCGATCCGCTCTTTCAGCGGTTGTCGGGGGCTTTGATTGTGTCGCTCCTGGCCCACATCTCGTTTTTTGGCGTGATCCGGCTGGGCACACAGCTCCAGTGGTGGGACGCCCGACCGTTCAAGGTGTTCCGATCGGTCAAGTTGTCGCCCGACGAACTCGCCAAGGCGCTGGCCCAGCAGCAGAAGCTGGCCGAGGAAAGGGAGAAGCAGCAGCCGGTGATGTTCATCCAGGTCACGGAACCCTCGGAGGAACCGCCGCCGGAATCGAAGTTCTACTCGTCCGTTTCCAGCCGCGCCGCCAACCCCGACCCCGGCAACGAGAAGCAGGCCAAGATCGACGGACAACAGGAACGGACCGCCCGGCTCAACGACGCACCGCGATTGATGACCGGCCGTCCCACCGCCCCGGCCCGTCCCGAACCCCCAGGCACCGCCGATCCCTCCCCGGAAACGGCCTCTTCCGTGGTCCCGGTCCCGGTCCCTGAACCCGTACGGCCACCCTCCGAGGTGCCCAAACTTGTGGAAGCCACCCCGGAACCGGTTCGCCCCCCAGGCGTGGGCGATCTGGCCATGGTCCGGGTCGAACCCAAGGTGATCGAAACCCAGACGCCCCCTCCCAAACCCGTCGACGAATCTCCGCAGCCCCAACCTCCGCGCCTCGACCCCCCGCCGGTCGAACCGGTGCGCCCCCCTCCCCAGCAGCCGCCCCCCCGCCCGACCGAGCCGCGGGCGCGTCCACGAACAGTGACCGAGGCCAAATTACGGCAGTCGCTGCTGGCCGGGGAGAAGATGAAGCAGGACGGCGGGGCTTCGAAGAAGGGCCCGGTGCAGATGGATGCCGTGGGGCTTTCGTATGGGGCCTACGACGAGGCCATGGTGACCGCGGTCCAGAACCGCTGGTACGCCCTGCTGGACGAACGCCGGTTCGCGGGAGGCGCGCGCGGGCATGTGGTGGTGAAGTTCAAGCTCATGTCGGACGGCTCGGTCCGGAACTGCGAAGCCGTCGAGTCGAGCGTCGACTCCCTCTTCACGCAGTTGTGCGTGCGCTCGGTCAGCGATCCGGCGCCCTACGAGAAGTGGCCGTCCGACATGCTTCGGATGATCGGCTCGCCGATGCGCGAGATGCGGTTCACCTTTTACTACAATTGAGCACTTGGCCGGCGGGAGGCTCACCGGCTATGACGAGGGCGCTGTATGCTGCAACTGTTACGTGAAGGCGATCCGTTCATCTGGGCGCTCCTGGTCACCTCCGTGGTGGCGCTGGCCGTCATGATCGAACGCGGACTGGCCTTGCGCTGGGACCGCATCATTCCGCCGCTGCTGCTCGAGGCCCTGGAGCGGTTCACCCGGGGCGGGGAGGGCGACCAACTCGAAAAGGCGGCACTCCAATACGACTCGCCCCTCGGCCGGCTGCTCCGGCTTGGACTCGAGAACGCCTCCCGCCCCCGCGAGGAGACGCGTGACGCCATCGAAACCCGCGCCCGACGCGAGGTCTCGCGCCTGGAACGAGGCGTCGTGGTCCTGGAAATCTCCGTCGGCATCGCCCCGCTCCTGGGCCTGGTCGGCACCATCCACGGATTGATCACCCTGTTCGGGGACCTCGGCAAAATGGGAATGGGCGAAAGCTCCGTGTTCGCCCGCGGCATTGCCATCGCCCTGAACGCCACCCTGATGGGCCTGCTCGTCGCCATCCCCTCGCTGATCGCCTGGAGCTATTTCAGCCGAAAGGTCGAAACCCTGGCCATCGAGATGGAGTCGGCTTGCAGCGAACTGGTCGAACACCTTTATCCCCGAGGCCGCTAGCAGCGTGTCGTGAGTCGCCGGTCGTGCGTCGCCCAGGTAAGAGTGTGTGGTAGGTCGCAGGTCGTGCGTCGCCCCGAAAATCCAATCCCCCCAGACCCCAGACCCCAGACGCCAGACCCCAGACGCCAGACGCCAGACCCCATCCCCCATCCCCCCCATGCGCTTTACCCAGGGACGCCGCCGAGCCGCACCTTCCGTGATCATCGTTTCGTTGATCGACGTGCTGCTGGTGGTGCTCATTTTCCTGATGGTTTCGACCACCTTCCGGCAGACGCCGTCGGTGAAGCTCGCGCTTCCGGAGGCCAAGCACTCGGACAAGGCCGGAGCTTCGCCCGACAAACTGGTCATCACCATCGCCAAGAGCGATCCGCCGTTGTACGTCGGCAAGCGGCCGGTGACCTTCGACAAACTCCAGGAGGAGCTGGCCGCGATTTCACGCACCCAGACGAATCTCACCGTGGCCATCCAGGCCGATGAAGGCGCCACCTGGGGGCAGATCATGCAGGTGATGCAGTCGGCCAAGGCCGCGAACATCAAGGTGGTCGATGC
>CAYZAE010000104.1:12656-23330 GCA_964476125.1 uncultured Verrucomicrobiota bacterium
GCGCTTCGTGGTTTCCTGTCCGGGGATTTGGGACCGGCGTCCGCGCCCGTTTCACTCCGCCATGTGCCGGTCAAACACCACTCGGATTTCGGATCGCCATCGGGCCACGTCCGCCAGGAACTCGGGTGCGTTCGCATAACCGCAGCGGATCGCCACCCGCCCTTGGGCGGCGGGATCCTCGGGCAACACCGCCTCCCCCTCGAAACTCCAGCGGCGCAGGATCGATTCCATGCGGCGCAATTCCCGGAAGTTGCCCAGTAACGATTCCGCGTCCCCGCGGTCCAGCACGCCACGATCCCGGGCCGCCTCAAGGGAGCGCAGGGTGTTGGGTTCGAACCAGCCGTGCTCCATGGACAGCGATTGCGCCAGGAACTCGACGTCCACCAGCCCGCCGGCACCGGTCTTGAACGCCAGGGCTTCCTGGCCCGACGGGGTACGTTCCACTTCGATCCGGTGTCGCATGCGGTGGATCTGCCGACGCCAGTCGGGAGTGCGGGCAGAGAGCCTGGAAGCGCCGGTGAAATCGGTCAGTTCCCGGGCCATCGATTCAAACGCCGTTCCCGTGGCCGCATCACCCGCCACCGCGCGGGCCCGGGTCAGGGCCTGGATCTCCCACAACATCGCGCGTTCGCGATAATACGTTTCGTAGGCACCGAGCGTATTGACCAGCAGCCCCTTGTCCCCATCCGGGCGCAACCGTGCGTCCAGAACGAAGACCGATCCGTCCTCCGTGGGGCGGGTCAGCAGGTCGATCATCTCCCCCGCCAGTTTCTGGAGCCGGGGCAGGTTTCGGCATCGCTCCGGGGCAACGAACACCACGTCCAGATCCGAGCCGTACACCAGTTCGCGTCCGCCGAGTTTTCCCAGACCGATGACCGCAAACGGCGCGCATTTCAGCCGGTTGCGGCGGGTGACGGTTTCGAGCGCGTATTGGACGCAGGCCTCGGCCAGCGCGCTGAGTTCGGCGTTCGCGTCAAGGTCATCCACCCACCCGAGAATGTCGCGCAACCCGAGCCGCACGAACTCGGTCTGGAAATACCGTCGCAGCCAGAGGTGCTGATCGGCGTCATGGGCTCCGTGACGCAGGTCTTCGAGGGTCTGGACGGCATCCTGGGTCCGACGCAAGTGACCTCCCAACTCAAGTTCATCCACGCGATCCGGACTGCGGATCGCAAGCTCGGCGAGGAACTCGGAGCGATCGAACAGTTTCAGGATGTGCTCGAACACCGCGGGGCGCGCGTTCCACAGCTCATAGAGTGAACCCCGTGCCCCATACGCCTGGACGTAGGTGTCCAGGCGGGCCACCACCCGGTCGGGGTCCGAAATCACGAAGGGCTCCATCGCTCCGGCGGTCCCTCCGGTTCCGGATTCCGCCCCGCCACCCGCGGCCGGGGTGCTCCACGCGCGCGCTCCGGAACGCGGGTTGCGAATTCGCCCCACGCCTGCGCCGGGGCAAAGTTCCAGCAGGCGCGGCACCAGTTGAAGGCCGAGGTCCGTGGTGCGTTTCGAGACATGGACAAATCCCGGTCCCTGCACGAATTCACGCAGCAATCGGAGGCCTTTGTCCGGATCCCGAAACCCATGCTGCGCCAGCAGCGCCGTCCCTTCGGCGGCGTCCGCAAAATCCAGGGGCAGGGCATCGGAATCCGTGGACGGCATCGCCTTTCCCGCCCTGTCGCCCAGGATCCGGTCGTACACCGATCGCACGCGGCGGGTGTGGCGTGCGAGAGCCCGGCGGAAGGCCGGGAGGTTCGGAAAGCCGAGGGAGCGGGCGATGCGACGGAGCGCTTCCGGGGCTTCGGGGAGTGTATGGGTCTGGCGCTGCTCCTCCATCTGAAGCCGGTGCTCGACGTCGCGCAGGAACGGGTAGGCGCGCGTCAGATCGACCGCGGCCCGGGCCGGCAGCAACCGGTAACTCGCGAGCTTCGGCAGGGCCTCGAGGGTGTGCGGCGTTTGGAGGAAGGGATTCGAGCCGGCGTGGAGCACCTGCAGCGCCTGGGCCACGAATTCGATCTCCCGGATGCCGCCCCGACCCAGCTTCACATCGCGCTCCAGCTCCCCGGCGCGCACCACCTCCCGCTCGGTCCGCGCTTTCATCTCGGCCATCTCACGAAGCAGCCCTTCGCCCAGGGATCGCGGGTAGCGGAAGGGCTGGATGACCTCGAGAAATTCCGCGGCGAGTTCCACGTCCCCCGCCACGGAACGTGCCTTGATCAACATCAGGCGCTCCCAGCTCCGGCCCCAGGCGGCATAGAAGTTTTCGAAGCTGTCCAGGGACCGCGCCAGGGGGCCTGCATCGCCCTCCGGACGAAGCCGCAGATCGATCCGCAGCGCCCCGGCGTCCACGCCCCGGATCGTGGCTTCCCTCACGAACAGTTCGCCCAGGCGCTTGAAAAATGAATGGTTCCGAAGTCCTCCGCCTCCCGTTGTCCGCTTCGTGGGTGGTTTTCTAAACACCGTTCCCTCGTCGCCGTAGACCAACAACAGATCGACATCCGAACTGTAGTTCAGCTCCTGCCCGCCAAGCTTGCCCAGTCCGATCACGCTGAAGGGGGTCGGCCGCCAGATTCCGCCCGGATCCTTGTGCCACGGGAATCCCAGGCGGTCCGTGATCTGACGTCGCACCACCCGCAGCACTCCCTCCAGGAAGACATCCGCGGCATTCGACAGTTCGAGCATGATCTCGGGTGTCGACCCCAGCCTCGAGGTGTCCCGTGCCGCGATGCGCAGTTGCTCGCGTCGCCGGAACCGGTGCAGGCCTTCCAGGGCTCCCACGAAATCCCCGCGCTCGATCGCCGCGGCCAGACCCGCTTCAACCTCCCGCTCCAGACCCTCCCGACGTCGTGGGTGCCGGAGGTAATCGGGATCGTCGAAAAGCTCCAGCCAGGCGGGCTCGTGTTGGAGCCACGTGGACAAGGCCCGGGAGCAGGCGAGCAGGGAGACGAGGATCCTGCGGCTGGGCTCGGACAACCGATCCAGCCGACCCGGTTCGCAGGCCTCCGCCACCAGCCGCAGGTGCGCGGAGGCGCGGACGGGGTCCGCCGAAGCCGCCAGCACCGCCTGCCACGAGCCGGTTTGCATGCGTTCTCCTATTAGCCCCAAACCCCGCCCCAAGGCACGACGGGAGTGGGAGTGTGGAGTGGGAGTGTGGAGTGCGGCAGCCCTCTGCCGCTTTCCCGCCAACGCCCCATCCTCACCCTGCGCCCGTCTGCCGCGATCCATCCCATCCCTTCGCCCCTCGACGCCAGCCCCCGTCCTGACCGCACCCCCCCGCTCCCCACTCCCCACTCCCTCTACCAAGAGATTCCGCTAGTCCCCGCGTCGTTGCGAACGTACATAGGCCCTCGGACTTGTGACTTGGCCGGCGCGTGCGACACTGGCGCTGTCACCTGATGAAGGTGGCGTCTGAAAGCGGTCAGGGAGGTTTGATGGATTCTTGGTCTGCCTCCGGCCGCATAAGCAGCAACCCGTTTTTGCGGTGCTCGTCACCGCCGGCGGCGCGTCTACGGTGTTCGGGAGCGCAATCGCACTCGATCCGGTTTCGGAGTTCACGGAATGCAGGGGGGCTACTTGTTTCCGTCCCGGGGCCGGGGTGTTTCGGATCGGTTCGTCCGGCGCTGCAAGCGTCGGTTGGGGGACCCCGCAAGGGGTTGTTCCGATCCGGTTACCGGCGATTCCCGTTCATGTCCTCGCGCCGCCGCTCCTTTTGCTATTTCGGAGCTTGGCCCGCTCCGCCTTCCGGTGCTCCCGCTCCGGTCCCCACCTTCACCCGCCCGCGCAATTCCCCGATTCGCGCAGGGCCCATTCCTTGAACCCTCTCAAGCTCGTCCACGGTGCGGTACGGTCGTCCGGCCATGATGCGTTTGGCGAGGGCCGGACCGATGCCAGGCAGCTGTTCGAGTTCACTTTGGGTCGCGCGGTTCAAATCCAGCGGTGACAGCTTGCCGGGCGCGGCTGACCGAAACGCTTCGCTCCAGGCTCCGCGCCGCGATTCCCGGGCCCGGCGTTCCGCCGACTGCAATTGCCGCTGGAACGCGGCGCTCCGATCCGCGTCGGGCCAGGCCACGCGTTTTCCGTACACCCGCGCCAACCCCCGCGAGACCAGCTCCAGTGCCAGGGACTCCTCACCCACCAGCACGAATCCGTAATACCGTTGCTGCTGACTCCGACCCGGGGCGCCTTCCCAACGCGTGATCACGGTGAAGTTCGTGGAGCCCAGCCGCTTTTCCACGTGACGCCGTGCTTCTGCTCCCAGCCGCAAGGTCGCCTCCTCCGTCAGGTCGAACGACTGCGCCTGCTCCCGGACCCGGTCCGGGAACTCCCGGTCGGTCTCGGGGGCATCGACACTGTAAAGGCGAATGATGAAGTGCCGGTGGCCGTGGTTCACATGGAAGCTGTCGCCGTCGAAGTACTGCTCCGCTTCGAGCCGGCAACCCCGAAGCGTTTCCCAGGCCTGGGGTCCGGTCGACTCCCGCGGAGCTGTCGCGCCTTCGATGCGAACGAGGAAACACAGAACGACCAGCAGGGCAGGGACCCAACCGGGAATTCGCAGGGATCGGGGAACCATGGGAAAACACATCGAGGCGCTTGGACGACCAAGCAGGCCTTTTATTTCGATTTCAGGCAATCCGTGATCGCTTGGTAGGGTGGAGACGGAGACGGGCGGATGCGTGGGGAGAGGGAGGCCCTCCCTCCTCGGAACACTCGCTTCGACAGAATGACCCCGATCCACAGGAGGAGCGGACTGCGATCCTGTCGGATCGTCGGAGTCTGCTTGTTTCTCCTCCGGGTCCCCTGAAGGGAGGGGAAAGTTCCTCACCCATCCGCAAGTCGGAGATGCGCCCTCCATGAAAGAAGCCGGCAAATTTGCGTTGAAACGGGGGATGCGGCTCGGGATGATGGTCCTGCCGTCGACGCTTGGTGCGCCGGCGCTTCTGTGGTCGGGACGTAGCGTAGCTTGGTAGCGCGCTTCCTTGGGGTGGAAGAGGTCGTGAGTTCAAATCTCACCGTCCCGACCATTTTTCTTTTTTTCGCTTCTCTCCTTTTCCTGCCTTCTCTCGTGCGCGCTCGAGTGCGGTGCGATGCCAATTCGCGGGTCGCACGTCCACGACATTGGCTCCACGCGCCGCTCCTGGTCGGAGAGGGGGCAGGTTGTCATTCCTTTCTGGCTGCGACGCCAGTTTGAACCTCCAGCCTGGTCCGGGCGTTAGCCCCGCTTCACCGTGACATTGAACTGGGTGGCGAGGCGCGCCTTGAAGGTGGGGCGACCGGCGAGCTTCCTGGTGTCGGGCCAGCGACTCGGATCGTCCCGGCCGAACCTTGTTGCACCGAACCTTTGACTGGCCCGGGCGAATGCTGGAATGCTTGAAGCCATCTTTGTTCCCAAGACCATGAAGAAAGTTGTTTGGATCGCATGGGGTGTGCTGATGGCCCTGAGCCTGAACGCGCAGGACCGTCCTCCGGCCCTTCAGTTGAGTGCGGGCGATCATGTCGCCCTCATCGGCGGGGCGCTGCCGGACCGGATGCAGCACTCGGGCCACTTCGAGGCGCTGGTGCACGCGCAATTCCCCCAGCACAAGCTGGTGTTCCGGAACCTTGCGGCCTCCGGCGACGAGGTGGTCCTCCGCCATCGTTCGGAGAACTTCGGCAGTCCGGACGACTGGCTCACGCGCGCCAGGGCGGATCACATTCTCGCGTTTTTCGGCTTCAATGAATCCTTCCGCGGGCCGGAAGGCGTTGCGGCGTTCAAGGCGGACCTGGCGCGGTTCGTGGCGGAGACGAAGACCAAAAGCTATTCCGGCAAGGGGTCGCCGAAGCTGGTGCTGATCTCGCCGGCCGGCGCCGAACGGCACAAGGACCCGAACTTTCCCGATCCCGGTCCGGTGAACGCGAACCTGCGGGTGTACACGGCCGCGATGGCGGAGGTGGCGAAGGAGGCGGGCGTGCTCTTCGTGGATCTCTTCCAGCCTTCCCTGGAACTCTACGCCGAGGCGTCGAAGGCCGGGAAATCGCTGACCATCAATGGGCATCTCCTCTCCGACGAGGGGGATCGTCGGCTGGCGCCGATCCTGTTCCATGGCGTGTTCGGCATGAACGCGCCGGTGGGCGACCATGAAAAGCTTCGGGCGGCGATCAACGAGAAGAACCATCAGTGGCATCAGCGCTATCGGACCGTGGACGGCTACAACGTCTATGGCGGTCGGTCGGCGCTCGCGTATCAGCCGGGCAAGGGAGCGTTCATCAGTGATCGGTCGGCGAAGGAGCCCTACCTCTCGAACTACAAGGTCATGCAGGAGGAAATGACCCAGCGCGACGTGCTCACGGCGAACCGGGATGTCCGGGTGTGGGCGGTGGCCGCGGGCGGCGATGCGGCGGTGGATGATTCGAACCTGCCGCCCGTGACGCGCGTGGTGTCGAACAAGCCCGGACCGAACCCCGACGAGACGCACGTGTTTCTCAGCGGCGAGGAGGCGATCTCGAAGATGAAGGTTCACTCGGGCATGAAGGTGAACCTTTTCGCGGACGAGAAGCAGTTCCCGGACCTCGTCAGCCCGGTGCAGATGGCCTGGGATACCAAGGGCCGGCTGTGGGTGGCGGCGTGGTTGAACTACCCGGAGCGCACCCCGACCAGCAAGGTGGGCGACAAGCTCCTGGTGTTCGAGGACACCAACGGCGATGGCCGGGCCGACAAGTCCACCACCTTCCTGGAGGACCTCAACTGCCCGACCGGGTTCCAGTTTTACAAAGACGGCGTTCTCGTGGTGCAGGCGCCGGATGTCTGGTTCGTGCGGGATACGGATGGGGACGGCCGGGCCGACACCAAGGAGCGGGTGCTCATGGGCCTGGACTCGGCGGACTCGCATCACACGGCGAACGCCATCTGCCTCGATCCCGGCGGCTCGATCTACCTGAGCGACGGCGTGTTCCATCGGACGCAGATCGAAACCATGGCCGGACCGGTGCGGAACAACGACGCGGCCATCTTCCGGTTTGATCCGCGGACTTCCTCCTTCGAGACCTACATCCCGTACGGGTTCGCGAACCCGCACGGCCGCGTGTTCGACCGCTGGGGCAACGATCTGGTCACCGACGCGACCGGCAACAACACCTACTTCGGTCCGGCATTCAGCGGGCGCCTTGACTACCCCGCGAAGCACCCGGGCATGAACCAGTTCTGGGACCGTCCTTCGCGTCCGTGTCCGGGCACGGGCATGCTCTCGAGCAGCCACTTCCCGGAGGAGTTCCAGGGCAATTTCCTGAACCTGAACGTCATTGGGTTCCTGGGCTGTTTCCGGGTGAAGGTCACGGACGAAGGTTCCGGGCTGAAGGGCGAGACCCTGGAGCACCTGATCCAGTCGAGCGATCCCAACTTCCGCCCGGCAGCCATCAGCGTGGGACCGGATGGCGCGTTGTATTTCGTGGACTGGCACAAGCCGTTGATCGGGCACATGCAGCATCACATCCGGGACCCCAACCGCGACAAGGAGCATGGCCGCATCTACCGCATCACGTATGAGGGCCGTCCGCTCCTGACACCGAAACCCATTCACGGCCAGCCGGTCGCGGCGTTGGTGGAGTTGCTGAAGGAACCTGAGGACAACGTCCGCGAACGGGCGAAGATCGAGCTCGGCAAGCATGACTCGGCGGAGGTGACGTCGGCGGTGAAGAAGTGGGCCGCCGCGCTCGACAAGACGTCGGCGAACTACGAGCACCAGATGATGGAGGCGCTCTGGGTGCACCAGTGGCACAACGTGTTGGACCTCGAGTTGCTGAAGCGGATGCTCTCCTCGCCGGAACCCCGGGCGCGCGCCGCGGCGGGCCGGGTGTTGTGCTACTGGCGTGACCGGGTGCCGGACGCCATCGCCCTGTTCAAGACGATGGCCCAGGATTCCCATCCGCGCGTGCGGTTGGAGGCGGTCCGTGGCGCCAGCTATTTCCGGGCGCCGGAAGCGGTCGAGATCGCGCTCGCGGTGCTCAATCAGCCTCGCGATTACTACCTCGAATACACGCTCAAGGAGACCCTGCGGCAGCTGGAACCCCTCTGGCGCAAGGCCATGGGCGAGGGACGCCTCCTGGCGGCCGATAATCCGGCGGGTCAGGCCTTCCTGGTGGGCAGCCTGAAATTGGCAGAACTCCAGAAGCTTCCCCGCACGGCGGCGATTCTCGAACAGTTGGTGCAGCGCCCGGGCCTCTCCGATTCCGACCGTTCGGTCGCCTTGATGGATCTGGCCAAGGAACGGAAGGCGAACCGCGCCGGCGTGGTGCTGGACCTGCTGGACAAGGCTCCGGCCACGGAACTGAAGAACCTCGCCGGTGGCCTCGCCCGGCTTCTGCCCCTCCAGCTTCCCGAAGATCTCAAGCCCCTGCGTGCGCGCGTTGCGAAACTCGCCACCGAGGGACCCCGGGAATTCCGACCGGCGGCTTGGGCCACCCTGGCTGCCACGGATGATTCCTTCGACGCCGCCTGGACCGCGGCCTCGACGTCGCCGTCCGCACTCACCGACCTGATCGCCGGCATTCCGCAGCTGAACGACCCCGAATTCCGGGCCCGGGCGTTCGCCAAGGTCCGTCCCCTGGTCGGCCAACCCGAACTGGCGACCGGTGGGGCCGCCCCGAAATCAGCGGGCGGCCGCTATGTCCGCATCGAATTGCCGCGGTCGGGGACTCTCACACTGGCCGAGGTGGAGGTGTTCAGCGACGGCGCGAACGTGGCGAAGCGGGGCAAGGCCCGTCAGTCCTCGACCTCCAACGGTGGGACGGCCGCGAAGGCCATTGATGGCCGTACTGACGGCAGCTTTGGCAGCGGCACCCAGACGCATTCCCAGGAGAACGAGCGCAATCCGTGGTGGGAAGTTGATCTGGGCACGGAGACGCCCATCGAGGCGATCGCGGTGTGGAACCGCATCGAGGGCGATCTCGGCAAGCGGTTGGACGGATTCACGCTGACCGTGCTGGACGGTTCGAGGACGGAAATCTTCCGCAAGACGAGCGTTCCTGCTCCGGCGGAAAGTGTGCGAATTCCGGTGCAGGCGGACCCCGGCGGGGCGCTGCGTCGGGCGGCGATCCGGGCGTTGGTGAGCATGGGCACCCTGCCGGAGGAGACCTTTGCCGAGCTTTCCTCACTGATTGGCAAGGGCCAGGACGTGGCCTCGGCGGCGCAGGCGATCCGGATCCTGCCGCGGGACGCGTGGCCCAAGGCGCAAGCCGGGGGCGCGGCCTCGGGCCTGATCGCGTGGGCGAAGACCGTTCCGGCGTCGGAACGCACCCGCGAGGATGTGGTTCAAGCGTTGCAGACGGCCGGCGAACTGGCCGGGCTGCTGCCGGCGGCCGAGGCGGCTGCGGCGCGCAAGGAACTGAAGGAATTGCGCGTGGCGGTGTTCATGATCCGGACCGTCCGGGAGCAGATGCGCTACGACACGCCGCGCATCGTCGTGGAGGCGGGCAAGCCCTTCGAGATCATCATCGAGAACGATGACTTCATGCCGCACAACCTGGTGATCACCAAACCCGGCGGCCGGGAAAAGGTGGGACCCATGGCGGACAAGATGCAGCCGGACAAGTTCGACGGTCAGGGGCGTCCCTTCGTTCCGGAGTCGCCGGAAATCCTGGCCGCGACCAAGCTTCTGGAGGCCGGGATCAAGGCGACCCTGACCCTCACGGCGCCCGCGGCCGAAGGGGATTACGATTACCTGTGCACGTTCCCGGGCCATTGGCCGGCCATGTGGGGCCGGTTGGTGGTGACGAAGGACGTGGATGCTTACCTGCAGATGCATCCGGTCGCGGACGCGGCCGGTGCCGGGCACGAAAATCATGGAGAATGAAGGAGTTTCCGGGGGCGGAGAGGCGGCGATCCGAGGCGCCGCTCTCCGTCGTCTCAAGGGCATGGGGCAGTTGCTCAAGCCCGTGGTGCACATCGGCAAGGACGGGCTTAGCGACGGGTTGGTGGCGTCGGTGAACCAGGCCCTCGTCGATCACGAGCTGATCAAGGTCAAGTTCGACGGGCACAAGGACGAGAAGAAGACGCTCGCGCCCGATCTGGCCCAGCGCACGCGCAGCCAGATGATCCAGCGGGTCGGGAATGTCGTGGTCCTGTTCCGGAGAAATCCCGAACTCGCCCAGCGGAAGATCGAACTTCCGGAGTCCGAGGCCGCCGAATGACCTGGGAATCCTGAAGGGATTCCGTCCCTGAGCTCGGGGTTGGACCGCTGCCGCGCGGGCCTACCCCGGGAACGCGTCCCCCCCACGACCCATGGGGGCAGCCCCCCCACATTTGACAACTCTGCTGGAAGGGCGCGCCGCGATTTCTTCACCACAGAGGGCACCGGGAGCACAGAGGAGCCCTGAGGTGATTCGGGTCTGAACAGGCTCGGTGCCACCGGATCCTCCCTGCCGTTTCATGATTCCATCGAAGGGGCTGCTGATCCTGGGTCGATGCTTCTCTCCCACAGTCTCTGTGCTCTCTGTGCTCTCTGTGGTGAACCTCCCGGATCGGGAGTCCGATCCGTGGTCGAGAAGCCAAAGCCCGCGGTCCTTGGGGGGCCGCGGGCTTTTTTGTCGATCAATCAGGTGCCCGACCGCCGCCGATGTGACGGGGTCGGGCGATGGAGGAGCGCGCTCAGCCGGCCTGGGCGACCAGCTGTCGCAGCACGTAGGGCAGGATGCCGCCGTGCTGGT
>CAYZAE010000104.1:23340-23773 GCA_964476125.1 uncultured Verrucomicrobiota bacterium
GAGTGGCGAATTCTCCCGAAGGAGGATTCGCGGGGACGCCGATCAGGCCTTGGCCACCAGCTGGCGCAAGACGTAGGGCAAGATGCCGCCGTGCTGGTAGTAGTCGATTTCGATGGGGGTATCGATGCGGCAGGCGACGGCGATGTCCCGGGACTGTCCGTCCTGGGAGGTGATGCGCAGCGTGAGATCCTGCTGCGGCTTCAGGTCGGAGCCGAGACCGAGCACGTCGTAGGTCTCGGTGCCGGTGAGTCCGAGCGACTGCGCGGTGGCGCCGTCCTTGAACTGGAGCGGCAGGACGCCCATGCCGACGAGGTTGGAGCGGTGGATGCGTTCGAAGCTCTGGGCCACGACGACTTTGACGCCGAGGAGGTTGGTGCCCTTGGCGGCCCAGTCGCGGCTGGAGCCGGTGCCGTATTCCTGGCCGGCGATCACG
>CAYZAE010000105.1:0-23669 GCA_964476125.1 uncultured Verrucomicrobiota bacterium
AGCCAGGCTAGTCCATTTGCAGGAAGGCCCTTTCTGTGGGTAAGGAGGAGAGCCCCCTGCCGCTTTCCTACAACCGCCCCCTCCTCCCCCCACACCCGTCCTCCATCCCACACCCGTCCTCCACCCCACGCCGGCACCAAAGCGCCAGAGGGCTGGCGCACTCCACACACCGCCCCACGCCTCAAGGCCCGGGCGGTCCGAAGATGCCCCTCGCCACCACCGGCGGAAGCTGGCTCTCCAGACGTCGACGTAGTCGCGCCGCCTCGGCCTCGTTCCGATCCAGCAGGCAAAGCCCGAACTCCAGCAGCAGTTCCCCCGACCCCGCCGCCGACCATTCCGACTGGGTCAACGCAGGAACCCGGTTTTCCGACCGGGACCGTTCCCGGATCGCCACCAGCCAGCGCTGAAGCTCGCGACCGGTGAACAACATCGATCGGCGGCCCTGCACATGGGTGCGCGGGCCGAGCAACTCGATCCAGGGACGGTCCTCCGTATGCCGCCGGGTCTCCCCGGGCTCAAGATCCCCGGGTTCCAGGACCCCGACAAAATTCATCCAGAACCCGGCGGGATCCCCGAGCTGGGGATTCGTGGGATCGGACCGGATCGCGGCAAGCCGTGCCCGAACCGCGTGGGGATCGAGCCGAAATGATTCGGCAATACCCACCAGTGCCAGGGCGGGACGGTCCGGGGAAAAATCGCCGCGCCACACATACGCCTTCGGAAACACGCTCAGAAAGGTGCGCAGCAGGATCCGCATCTCGATTTCGGAGAGCTGGAACATCGGCAGCCACTGGCAGAACAACCCGCCCGGCCGCAGCGATTCGCGGGCGGCCACGAAGTGTTCCGCCGTGAACAACGCGCTCTCCCCCTGTCGCCAGGGAACCACGAGATCCCCGATCAACACGTCGAACGGCTCGGGCCGTGACCGAAGAAAATTGCGCGCATCCGCCGTCACCAAACGCACGCGCGCATCGGAAAACAATCCCGCGGCGCCCTCGGCAAAATGAGTTCGGGCCGCCTCCACGACCTCCGGCACCAACTCCACCACCTCAACCGAACCCACCGGATGAAACAGAATGCCGCCGGCCGACAACCCGGTGCCGAGTCCGAGATGTCCCACGCGACGGGGATCGGGATGGAGCAGCAGGGGCACGTGCGACTGCATCCGCTGGTCACCCAGCGACAGCGTGCCGCCGAGGGCATAGTGGTTGTTCAGCTTCAACCGCCGGGACCCGGGGCGTTCCGTGACGGCGACGACGCCATGGGTACCTTCAGCCACGGAAAGCAGTCGTTCATTCTGCCGGGAGTTCAGCCGGACCCGGGGCAGGGTCGAGGCCCCATAAACGAAGAGGCCGGCCAGGGCCGCGACGGAGGCGAAGAGGAGCGCGGACGGCCGGGCCGGTCCGACCGCGTAACCGTAGGCCGAGCGTCGGGTGGATCGAAGCATCCACGCTCCGATCGCAGCCGCGATTCCACCGGCAGCCGAGAGACTCCCCCAGAGACCGAGGGTCTGCGGGAGGATGAACCCCGCCAGCAAGGCCCCGGCGACACAACCAGCGATGTTCACCCCCAGCAATCGGCCCAGCAACGGACCGGCGGCGATGCCCGAGCGCCGGCCCGCCGACTCCATCAACGCCGGAAACCCCATGCCCAGAAGTGTCACTGGAACGAAGATCACGGCGAACCCGAGCCCCAACAAACGTCGCGCCTCCGCGGCCCATTCGCCTCCGTTGGAAAGATAACCGAGCTGCCCTGTCAGGCTCAGGAACAACCAGGGCGCCACGCCCGTCCCGATTCCTCCGGCGAGCCAGGCCACACCGAGCAGTCCTTCCGGCGTCCGGCCGCGCGCCAGGGCCAACCTCGAAAGCTGTCCACCCACCGCCAACGCCAGAATGAACACCGTGGCGATCACCGCGAAGGCATGGAGGGAATTCTCATGGACCTGCGCGAAGGCGCGATTCCAGAGGACCTGAAGCGCGAAAAGCACCAGCCCCGACATCCCGGAAAACGCGAACAACCAGCCGACGGAACGATCCGCAGTACCCCCCGCGAGACCCCGGGCACCCGCTCCCGAGGTGGGGACCGCACTGGCCGGAGGTGAGCTCGGAATGGCGGTGTCCCCGGCGCGGCGGTCCAATTGCCACGCGAGCACGGCCACCAACAGGTTACCTGCAGCACAGAGGGACAGGGTCAGGTTCCCCCCGAACGCAGGCAGGAGCACGAACGGCACCGACAGCGCCCCGATCGCAGCCCCCACCGTGTTCGCCACGTAAAAACCGCCCACCGTCGATCCCAATCGTCGCGGACCGCGATCCACCTGTTGCGCCAGCACGGGCAGCGTTCCCCCCATGCAGAAGGTCGGAAGCGCGAGCACGAGAAACGCGAGCAGCCCCTTCACCGCCACGAACAGCCCAGGGCTCGCCCCCAACCGCTCTGCCAGCCAGGGATACGCACCGCCAAACCCGTCCATCAAGGGCGTCACCGCCAGCGATCCGACCCCGATCAGAAGCTCCAGGACCGCATACGCACGCAACGGACGGCTCCAGCGCGGAGCGAGTCGTCCGATGCAGAAACTGCCCACCCCAAGCCCGGCGAAGAACGCGCCCAGCACAACCGCCGTCGCTGCGGAACCACTCCCGAAAAGCAGAGCGAACTGGCGCTGCCAGAGCACCTGGTAAACCAGCGCCAGCGCTCCGGAGGCGAGAAACAGGAGGAGCATCGGACGACGATGAAGCCTCCGGTCCGTCCGCTCAAGCCGGCCGGCCGAGCGCACGGAACCGGGCGTAAGCCGCTTCCCAAGCCGCGCCGTCCTGCGGTTCGAACCGCCGGACCTCAAACGAATTCCGCACCACGCGCCGGACCTCGGTCAGCGACCCGAGTTTCCCGAGGGCCTGGGCCTGGATCAGCAGGTTGCCCGCCGCGGTAGCCTCCACCGGCCCCGCCACCACCGGCACTTGCAGGGCATTGGCGGCGAACTGATTCAACAGGGCGTTCTGACTGCCCCCGCCCACGATGTGCAGCCGCGTGATCGGGTCGCCGGTGATCTGCTCCAGCTGCTCCCGCGTCCGCCGGTACAACAGGGCCAAGCTCTCCAGAATGCAGCGCATCATCGCCCCGGGCCCGGAGGGCACCGGTTCCCCGCGCTCCCGGCACACCGCCGCAATGCGCTCCGGCATGCCGTCCGGCGCCATGAAACGCGGATCGGTCGGATCGATCAGCGACACAAACGCCGGCGCCTCCCCGGCCAGCCGGACCAGCGTGGCATAGTCCAGATCCTCCCCCGCCGCGGCCCAGGCCCGACGGCATTCCTGCACCAGCCACAATCCGCTGATGTTCTTCAGCAGACGCACCGTGTTTCCGAACCCGATCTCGTTGGTGAAATTCAGTTCCCGCGCCGTGTCCGTGATCACCGGCTCCTGTCGCTCGACTCCCATTAGCGACCACGTTCCCGAACTCAGATAAGCCCAGCCCTCTCCCTCCGCCGGCACCGCCGCCACCGCCGCGCCCGTGTCGTGGGAACAGGTCGCCACCACCTCCACTCCGCTCAACCCCGCCTCCTTCGCCAGCTCCGACCGCAACCGCCCCAGCCGCGTGCCCGCCGGCACGATCTCCGGAAACAACCGCTCCGGCAGTCCCAACCGGCCCAGCAGCTTCTCCGACCAACGCCGGGTCCGCGGATTGTAGAGCATGCTCGTGCTCGCCAGCGTCACCTCGGCCTTGGCCACGCCCGACAGGAAATGGTTGAAGCCATCCCCGATCAGCAGGAGCTGCGCCGCGTCCCGGAACCGCTCCGGCGTCTCCGCCGCCAGCTGATACAGCGTGTTCAGCGGCATGTCCTGAACCCCGCTCTCCTCGAAAATCTCCGGCCAGCTCACCCGCGAATGCGCCGTCGCCACGCCCCGCGCCGTCCGCGCGTCCCGATAATGAAAGGTCGGCTCCACCAGTGTCCCATCCGCCCGCAGCAGGAGATAATCCACCCCCCACGAATCCGTGCTGATGCTCGCGATCCGCAGCCCCATCTTCGACGCCTCACGCAATCCGGTCCGCACCTCCCCGAACAACCGCGCAATATCCCAGTGCAGCGCCTCACCGACCCTCGTGGCTCCCGTCGGAAACCGGTGGACCTCCTTCAACGCGAGCAGCCCCTCGTTCAGCGTTCCCAGCATCAGCCGCCCGCTCTCCGCCCCAAGATCAATCGCAAGATGTTGTGTCGACATAGTCTCGCCTCATCCTCACCGCCGTCCTCCTCCTGATCGCATCGCAGCCTTAATCCAAATCCTCGCCCGCCTCTTGGCCTTAATCTTATTCTTAATCTTATTCTTAATCCGGACCTGGATCTTACCCCTAATCCTCATCCCCCTCAGGCCCGCACCCGGCCCCCTCACAGCCTCAACTGCGCCTGCCGGTACGCCTCATCCGCCCGCCCCGCAATCCGCTCCACGTGTTGCGGGGTGAGAAACACCGGCCCCCCCATCGCCGCCGCCCCCATGAAGATCGAGGCCGCCTTCACCGCCATCAACGTCGAGGCCAGCACCGCCTGAGGCGAGGACCCGAGCGCGATCAGCCCGTGGTTCTGCAACAGGATCAATCGCGGCGCATGCCCGTGCTTTTCGATGAAGGCCTTCGTACGATCCCGGATCTCCCGCGCCAACGGCAGACCGGGATCCGTGTACGGCACGAACACCGACGCCGATCCGCACACCACCACTTCGTCAGGAAACATCCGGCGCTCGGAAAAATCGCGGGCCCGGGGCGAGCAGAGGATCTGGTTCACCGCCAGCGGATGCGTGTGGCCGATGAACTCGACGCCGTCCAGCGCCAGTAGCCAGGCGTGGAACACGCTCTCGATGCTCGGCTTCTTCGCCGTGGGATCCACCCGACCTGCCTGAAGCGCCTCCCCCACCTGGCCGTCGGTGAGATGCTTCTGGTCCAGCATGGCCAACATCCGCCCACGGTCGCACACCGTGAGGTCCGCCGACGTCAGCGTTGCGAGACAGGCGCCGCTCGCCTTGACGGCAAACCGCCCGTCCGGCAACCGGACCGACGTGTTGCCTTCGCCGAGAATCGCAAGCTGTCGATCGTCGCGTCCCAACTCGCGCGACAACGCCACCAGATCGTCCATGAGTGCCGGCACACCCCGATTCAACGACGCACGTTCCCCCCCGCCAAGGCCAGAAACACCCCACCTTGACGGTTCCCTTCCGGCAAATTCCCCGCTAAACCGACGCCCGCATGTCGCAGAAGGCTTCCCAACCCCATCGTATCGGCATCATCGGCGGCTCCGGCCTCTACCACATCGACGGCCTCACCGACACGAAGTGGGTCAAGGTCAACACCCCGTTCGGCGCCCCCTCCGACGAATTGCTCACCGGCAGGCTCGCCGGACGCGACGTCGTCTTCCTGCCCCGCCACGGACGCGGCCACCGACTCCTCCCCTCCGAACTCCCCCACCGCGCCAACCTTTGGGCCATGAAAAAGCTCGGCGTCGCCTGGATCCTCTCCATCAGCGCCGTCGGTTCGCTTCAGAAAAAGTACCGGCCCCGGGACATTGTCTTCGTCGACCAGTTCCTCGACCGCACCAAGCAATCCACGGCCCACACTTTCTTCGGCCGCGGCATCGTGGCGCATGTCGGGTTCGGGCATCCGATTGCCGAGGAACTTCGCCAGCTGCTGATGGCCAGCGCCAAGCGGCTGAAACTCCGGCATCACGACGGCGGCACCTACGTCTGCATGGAGGGCCCCGCCTTTTCCACCCGGGCCGAATCCCTCGCCAACCGCGCCGCCGGCCATGACGTCATCGGCATGACCAACCTCGGCGAGGCGAAATGCGCCCGCGAAGCGGAAATCGCCTACGCCACCGCCGCCATGGTCACCGATTACGACTGCTGGAACGAGGACGAGGACCACGTCACGGTCGAAATGATCGTCGCCAACCTCAACGCCAACGCCAGCTCCGCCCGCCAGCTCGTGCTCGACGTTCTCCCCACCCTCCCCACCCAACCCGACTGGCCCTGCCATTCCGCCCTCGCCACCGCGATCCTCACCGACCGCAAAGTCTGGCCCGCCAAAACCGCCCGGGACCTCAAACCCATCCTCGGCAAATACCTCTGATTCCCCGCGCCGCCCCAGCCTCCGCCCCAACCCCATGAACCGCGTCCGGCTCCTCCCCGAACACGTGGCGAACCAGATCGCCGCCGGCGAAGTCGTCGAACGCCCCGCAAGTGTCGTCAAGGAACTGGTCGAAAACTCCCTCGACGCCGGCGCCTCCCGGATCCACGTGGAAATCGTCGCCGCCGGCCGGGGACTGATCCGCGTCACCGACGACGGTTCCGGCATGAGCCGCGACGACGCCCTGCTCTGTCTCGAACGGCACGCCACCTCCAAGATCAGGTCCGCCGACGATCTCTCCCGGATCATCACCATGGGCTTCCGGGGCGAGGCCGTGCCCAGCATCGCCAGCGTCTCCCGCTTCACGCTCACCACCCGCGAACGAAACGCCGCACCCTCCCCGGACGCCGATTCAGCCTCCTCCGATCTGACCGCCGCGACCGCCACCGCCGCCACACAGATCGTCATCAACGGCGGCAAGATTCTGGAAGTGAAGGAAGCCGGCGCCCCCGACGGCACGTCGGTCGAGGTTCGCAGCCTCTTCTTCAACGTTCCTGCCCGACGCAAGTTCCTGCGCAGCGACGAAACGGAACGCGCTCACATCCAGCACTGGCTCACCACCATGGCGCTCGCGCATCCCCACGTGGGGTTCGCCCTCACCATGGAAGGCCGCACGGTCTGGCATCTGCCGCCACTCCACGTCGCCAACTCGCCGACCGGCCAGCTCGCCCCGCTCAAGGAACGCCTGCGCCTGCTCGTCGGCGACGGCCTCGCGCTGGTCGCCGTCGATGCCGATGGCGTGCTAGAATCCGCCCGCGTCGCACCCGCCGACATCCTGGGTCCCGCCGAAATGTCCCCGCCCACCAACGCGCGGCTGTGGGGCTGGATCGGTGCCCCGGGCGTCTCCCGCGGCAGCCGCGATGACCAGCATCTCTTCGTGAACCGGCGCCCGGTCGAGAACCGCGGTCTCAACGCCGCGCTCGTCGAGGGTTACCACAACGCCCTCATGAAGGGCCGGTTTCCGGTCTGCTGTCTGTTCCTCGAAATCGACCCCTCCGAAGTCGACGTCAACATTCACCCCGCCAAGCGCGAGGTGAAGTTCCACCGCGAACGCGCCGTCCGCCGTTTCGTGGCGGAAGCCGTCCGCGAAGCGCTCAAGGCCTGGCATCTGGATTCGGTGGGCGGGCAGGCTCCGGCTCCTGCTCCCGCTCCCGCGCTCCCCCGGCCGCCGGAGGTCTCCCAGACCCCGCACCCGGCGCTGCCAGGGCTCGGGGGGGGATCCGTCCGATCGGACCGATCAGTCGGATCAGTCGGATCAGACCGATCAGACCGATCAGACAGATCGGACAGATCAGACCGATCAGCCACCCCCGCTCCCCTACCCGCGCCCCCACCCCCGCCCACGCCTGCCCCCGCGCCCGCCCCCGTTTCTCTTCCCCCGGGCCCCGTACCACTGCTCTCAGCGCCGCTCCGCCTGGTCGGGGTGGTGGGCCGCCTCTACGTCGTGCTGGAGTCCGATCGCGGACTCGTCCTGCTGGATCAGCACGCCGCCCATGAACGGGTGCTTTACGAGCAGATGCTCCGTCGCGGCCAGACCGGGGACGCCGCCCCCTCGCAACGCCTGCTCCTGCCCGAAACCCTCGAACTCTCGCCCAAGGACGCCGCGTTCCTGCGCGAAAACCTTCCCGCCCTCACCCGGCTCGGGGTCGGGCTCAGCGAATTCGGGGAACGCACGTTCCTCCTCGACGCCCTGCCTCCCTTCGTCAAATCAACCTCCCCCCGCCGCTTCGCCCTCGAACTGGTCGACGAACTCCGGTCGGCCGGCGCCTCGATCAACGCCTGGCGACTCGGCGAAGCGGTGGTCGCCAAGACGGTCTGCCGGCACTCCGTCAAAGCCAACGACCCACTGGCCGGTCCCGAGCTGGAAGCCCTGATCGAAAGCCTGCGGCAATGCGACATGCCCTACACCTGCCCGCATGGCCGCCCCACCCTCATCGAAATGAATTATCGCGAGCTGGAACGGAAGTTCGGCCGCGTCACGGGCTGATCCATGGACTCCAAGGCCACCTCCTCCACCTGCTCCACCTCCCCCCCATGAACTCCCCTGACTCCACCCCTCGCCCCCTCCGCATGGACCCGGCAAATCCGAATCCGAATCCGAATCCGAATCCGAATCCAAATTCAAAGCGACGACAGGCCACCGCGCTCCCAACTCCGCTGCGGGTCTTTCTTCTCCTGCTCCTGCTCGGCTTGCTCGCCATCCCGGCCCCCCGATCCGGCGCCGCGGAAATCGCCGTCGAAAAAGTGTTCGGCCCCGAAACCCCCACCGGCCGCTACAAACACCCGGCCACGATCACGGAACTCGACAACGGGGACCTCCTGCTCGCGTTCTACGGCGGCGGCGGTGAATACGCCACCGAGACCAAGGTCTTCGGCTCGCGCCAGCGAAAGGGCTCCAAAACCTGGTCCGCCCCCGAACCCATCGCCAGCAGCCCATTCTACGCCATGGGCAATCCCGTGCTCTGGCAGGACCCCGATGCCATCCTCTGGCTGTTCTACGTCGTCCGACCCGGCGCCACCTGGAGCACCTCCCGCATCGCCGCCAAAATTTCCCGCGACCGCGGCATCACCTGGAGCGACAGCTTCGTCGTCGCCTGGGACGCCGGCATGATGGTCCGCAGTCGCCCCATCCTGCTCGCCGACGGCACCTACCTTCTGCCCGTCTATTCCGAAACCGGCGCCGATACGGAACGTACCGGCACCGACACCGGCTCCGTCTTCCTCCGCTTCGATCCCACCTCGAAAACCTGGTCCACCTCCAACAAGGTCACTTCCCGCCTGGGGAATCTCCAACCCGCCACCGTCGAACTCGAACCCGGCCGGCTGCTCGCCTTGTGCCGGCGCGCCGGAGATTACGAACCGGGCAGCGATGGCAAGGTGGTGCGCACTGAATCCACCGACGGCGGCAAGACCTGGTCCCCGGGCGTCGACACCGAATTCCCCAACCCCAACGCCGCCGTCGACCTGCTCCGTCTCCGCAACGGGCACCTGCTCTTCCTCTACAACGACAGCCCTGACAGCCGCACCCCGCTGCGCGCTGCACTCTCGACCGACGGCGGCAAGACCTGGCCCCACCGCCGCAACCTCGCCGAAGGGCCCGGCGACTTCGCCTACCCCACCGCCATCCAAACCAAGGACGGCCGCATCCACGTCACCTACACCAGCGACGAACGTTCCGTCATTCGCCACGCCGTCTTCGGGGAGGAAGCCATTCTGAGGTAGCGTGGGTCGTGGGTCGTGGGTCGGTGGGGAGTTGGGAGTGGGGAGCAACGCCTCCCTATGGAGTGCGGCAGCCCTCTGCCGCTTTCCTACAACCGCCCCCTCCCCACCCCACGCCCGTCCTCCACCCCGCGCTAAAGCAAAGCGCCAGAGGGCTGGCGCACTCCACAAGACCGCCTTCGTGTGGAGTGCGGCAGCCCTCTGCCGCTTTCCTACAGCCGTCCCCTTCGCCACCCAACGCCGAACCTCCACCCCCACCCCATCCTCGCCCCCCGCCGAATCCAGAGCGGAGACTCTCCCCACTCCCCACTCCCCACTCCCTCCCCCCCTCACTGGTATTCCACCACCGCATTCCCACCGCTCACGGCGATGGACTTCAACGTCCGCGCCACCGAATCGCGCACCCGGTAAAACCGTGTCGTCCCCGCCACCGGCACCGTGAACCGGCGCGCCGCGGCATCGTGGACCGCCGCCTGCTCAGTCTCATAAACACCCTCGGGTCGACCTGCCCCCACCAGCTCCAGTGACGACGCAGCCGGCGGTGGTCCGAAGCTCCACACATACTCCTGCGGCCCCTTCTCATCGGAGAACGTGAGCTTCGCAGTGTGCGGCTTGTCCGCAGCCAGTGGCGTCGAGGGCGTCCAGGTGAGCAGGGTCACCAGGTCCGGAGCCAAACGCTCCAAGGGACCTGCAGCCACCCCATCGACCTCCAGCCGGAGGGTGTCCGAATTCACCGAGGTTTCGAGATCCACCAGCTTCACCACCACCGACGCGATGGGCGCCGCAGGCCTTTCCCCGGGCCGCGGCGAAACGGTGAGCAGCGTCGCCCGCACCACCTCCGGCGCGGCCGCGACCTCGTAGTTGTCGAAGCGCGCATCAATCCCCGTCTCCGCGTTCAGGGCAAAGGCAAAAACCCCGGCCGATCCCGTGTCGAAGACCGTGTCCTGCCCGAACAGGGAATGCACCGGAACGGTAAGGTTGGTCGAGGCATACGCCTGGCCCAGCAGCAGATCCCCCACCGCCGTGAGCACCATCCGGTACGAGCCGGCCGGATCTATCCGCCACGGCGACTCGTCGACCGTCCGTTCCGGCGATTCGTTGTTCACCCGGGTGAGCTGAAAGTAACCGGACTGACTGTTGTAATTGAACGTGTACCCCTTGGTCGTCGCCAGACCGACGTCCTTCATGCGGGCGAACAGGCCCACGGACTGATGAACGTCCACGCTCCACGCCGTGATGTCCGCCGAGACGCGCACGCGACTGTAGGGCTGGTCGGTGCGGATGCTTCCCGCACGCTGGGGTCCGAGCAGGCCGGGCGCCGGCGAAGGCGGGGCCTGGATGCGGTACCATCCTCCGGGAAACGTCATCGTCGCCCCGGCCCCGAACGCCGCCAGAGGCGTGTACCGAGTCCAGCCGGCGTCATTGCCGTCGTCGAAATTATCGGTCACGGCTCCGAACAACCGGGTCCCGTGAAAGAGCGTCAGGGCGACCAAGGTGGAGACCTGTCCCGGGCGATTGAATCTTGGCATGGCGAAAGGGAATCTGGGATTGCGACTTGGGGTTGGAATACCCGATCCGCCGATCCGCTGGCAATCGCGCCCCACCCCGCCGCAGTCGAGGAGACAACAGCGCGGATGCACGAAGCTCCCCCAGCGTGGTCGGGCTGCCACCGGTGACAGGGAAGAGTCGGTCGAGCGGGGGGGCTAGAACCGACAACCGACGCCCAGCAGAAATCCTTGAGCTTCCAGGTCGAGGGAGAAGCGGTCTTGGTCGTAGCGCTCGTGCAGATAACGGTAGCCAAGGCCGACGAACCAGTGGTCGCTCAGGCGGAAATTCACTCCGACGAGAGCCTCCGCGGCGAAGTCAGCCGACACCCCGAAACCGCCGACGATCCCTTTGCCGACCAGCGACCAGCGTCCTCCCAGGTCGTAACGGAGGTCGAGGCCGACCACCGGGTCCACCCAGGTTCGATCCGCTTCGGTCGCAAAGCCTGGCAGGACACCGCTCGTTGCCTCGAAGTCTTCTTGGACATTCCAGAGGCGAGCCCCGGCCAGCGCCGTGACCTGGAACCTTCCCTCCAGCGGGAGGCGATAGCTCAGGCCCGCGGTGCTGTGAATAAGGTCTGAGGTGAGTTCAGTGCTGCCAAAGGCGGGCCCGGGACTGATTCCCGACGTCTCGAGCCGCAGCCAAGCAAAGTCGAAAAAGGCACCAAAGGAATTGTAGTGCACCGCCCCGGCGAGCATCGCTCCCGCCGCGATCTTCGTGTCGAAGCGTTGGACGTCGGACCCGACGCCAGGTGGAGTTCCGGGCAATCGGGTTTCGATGTCTGAGCCGGCGATCCAGAGGTAGGGCACGACTTCGAACGTGAACGGCGTCGAGTCCTGAGCTACGGCGAAATCCCCGGAGACGACCAGGGCTGCCAGCATCAGGGGGGTGGCGTGGAGGGTGGGTTTCATGGCGAACTTCAACAGCGGCAGGCTAGTCCGACCAGAAGCCCTTCGACAACAACGCGTCCGGAGGGCCCATCAAAGGTGACATCGCCGAAACTCGGATCCAGGGAAGCCGGAATGCCTTTCGCGGGAAAATCGCCGCTCATCCCGGCCAGGAACAAGTGCGGCGAGGTGTCGAAGTTCCATCACCAGCCTCTCACAATTCCTGGTCCCAATTCCCCTTCGATTCCCTCAACCTCCACCCGCCATGAGCCATTTTCTCCGGCCGATCGCCCTCCTCCGGACCAAGGCCGCTCTCCTCACCTTCGCCGTCGCCGCCACCCTCCCCGTTGACGCTGCCCGCGCCTCCGACTGGCCCCAATGGCGCGGCCCTCAGCGCAACGGAATCTCCGCCGAAACCAACTGGCTCCGCGAATGGCCCGCCGACGGCCCCAAGGCCGCCTGGAAAGCCGAGGTCGGACTTGGCTTCTCGTCGATCGTCGTCGCCAACCAGCGCGCCGTCACCCTGGGTCACGCCGACGACCAGGACACCGTCACCTGCCTCGACGCCAACACCGGCAAGGTGATCTGGAAACACTCCTACCCGGCTGAACTCGGGGACAAATACTTCGAGGGCGGAACCACCGGCACACCCACGTTCGATGGCGACCGGGTCCATGTGCTCAGTCGCTGGGGCGACGCCCTCTGTCTCGAGGCCGCCACCGGCAAGGTGCTGTGGTCGAAGAATGTCATTCAGGAAACCGGCGCCCGCCCGCCCGACTGGGGTTTCTCGGGCGCCCCGCTGGTGCTCGGGGACCGCCTGTTTCTAAACGTCGGCGAAGCTGGACTCGCCCTCGACGCCAAGTCAGGTGCCGTGATCTGGACGTCCGGCAAGAAGGAGGCCGGCTATTCGACCCCGCTGCCGTTTCGCAAGGACAACGAGGACTTCGCGATTTTCAGCTCGGGCGAAGGCTATTCCGCCGTCCGCCTCAAGGACGGTCAGCGCGCCTGGAACGTCCGCTGGCTGACCCAGTACGGCGTCAACGCCGCCGACCCGATCCTCGACGGCGACCGATTGTTCCTCTCCTCCGGCTACGGCAAGGGAGCAGGAATGTTCAAGATGGGGCCATCCGGTCCGGAGTCTGAACCGGCCTGGAAATCCAAGGTGCTCGGCGCCCAGATGAACCCGCCGGTGCTCCTCGACGGACACCTCTATGGCACCGACGGCGACACCACGGCCAAGGCTTCCCTCAAGTGCGTGGAACTCGCCACCGGAGCGGAGAAGTGGGCCTTCCCGAAGTTCGGTTCCGGCGCCATGATCCTCGCCGGCGGCTGGATCATCGCCCTCAACGGCACCGGCGAACTTCTCACCGCCCCCGCCACACCCGCCGGATTCTCCCCGAAATCGCGGGCCCAGGTGCTCGGCGGCAAAACCTGGACGGTTCCCACGCTCGCCAACGGTCTGCTCTATTGCCGAAATGCCCGCGGCGAGGTCGTATGTCTCGACCTCCGGAAATCATGAAGTCCCATTCCCAACCTTCGCGCCGCCAGTTCCTCCGGACCACCACCCTCGGTGGCGTCGCCGCAACCCTTGCGAGCGCCACCGCCCCCTACGCCCGGTCCGCCGAACCCGCCCGCAAATTCCGCACCGCACTCATCGGCTGCGGTTGGTGGGGCAATAACATCCTCCGCGAAGCCATCGCCAGCGAACGCATCAAGGTGGTCGGCCTCTGCGACGTCGATTCCCGCGCCCGCGAAATCACCGCCGAACGGGTCCACGATCTCAACGGCGATTCCCCCGCCAAACACAACGACTTCCGGGAACTGCTCGCGAAGGAGAAACCCGAGATCGTCCTGATCGCCAGCCCGGACCACTGGCACGCCCTCCAGACCATCGCCTCCGTCAACGCCGGCGCCCACGTCTTCGTCGAGAAACCCACCGGCCACACCGTCCGCGAAAGCAGCGCCATGCTCCGCGCCGCCCGCGACAGCGGCCGCGTCGTCCAGGTCGGACTCCACCGCCGCATCGGCCCCCACCACGCCGCCGCCATGAAGTTCCTCAAGTCGGGCGGCGCCGGCGACGTCGGCATGGTCCGCATCTTCGCCCACGGCGGCGGCGGCCGCGAACGGCCCGCCCCCAACCTCGAACCGCCCGAGGGCCTCGACTGGGATCTGTGGTGCGGTCCCGCCCCGAAACGCCCGTTCAGCCAGCGCATCCATCCCGGCGGCTGGCGTGGTTTTCTGGACTACTCCAACGGCCAGCTCGGCGACTGGGGTGTCCACTGGCTCGACCAGGTGCTCTGGTGGTCCGAGGAACCCTACCCCCACCGCGTCTACTGCACCGGCGGCCGCGACATCGCTGGACCTTCGGTTCTCACCGACAAGGAACAAACCTCCGACGCCCCCGACCACCAGGTCGCCGTCTACGATTTCCAGAAATTCACCTGTGTCTGGGAACACCGGCGGTTCGCCGGAAACCGCGCTGAGAAACACGGCATCGGCGCCTACTTCTACGGCACCAAGGGCACCCTCCACATCGGCTGGCAGGACGGCTGGACGTTCTACCCCGCCGACGCCAAGGCGGACACGATCCATGAGGACGCCCAACTGCAGCAGCCCGACGGCCATAACCTGAAGCTGCTCTGGGCCGATTTCCTGGCCGGGATCGAGACCGGCCGAAAGAGCGTGGCCAACATCGAAGTCGGCCACCGCTCCTCCGTGCTGCCCCTGCTCGGCATGATCTCCTGGCGCACCGGCCGCAGCCTGCGCTGGGACGGCGACAAGGAGCAGATCCTCGACGATCCCGAGGCCAGCAAACTGCTCAGCCGGCCGTACCGAACGCCCTGGATCTATCCTTCCTAGAGATAGCTGAGCAGCGGATGGCGGCTCCGCCGCTTCAGGCGGTCGTACCAGGCACAAAGCGGATACATCACCGCCACGATCGCCAGCCAGGCCAGGTACACCGCCCCCAGGGAGTAGCCGTACCCCTCGGGACGACCGTCCTCAAAAAAGCCATTGGCCAGCACCCACGCCGCATCCGCCTTCCTCCCCAGGGCCCAGGCGGTCAAACCGGCCGCCCCGTGGATCAGGTACAAGTGCACGAGGTAGTAGAACAAGGGCACCCGGCCGAAAACCAACAACCACCGCGGCACCCAGCGCGCGCCTTGCTCGAACACGCCCAGCAGCAGCAACCCCGGCCCCAGGGTCATCAGCAGGAACAGCAGGGACGGCGGATACTTCGAACAGTTGAGGAACGAGAACATCGTCCGCATCCAGGTACCCCGGGTCTCCCAGGGCTCGCGATCCCCGTAGAGATTCGTGGCCCTGAGAAGCAGGAACAGGAGGATCAGCCCCAGCCCCAGAAGGACCAATCGCCGCATGCGATCGCGTGCCGGCAACGCGAACATCCCACCCATCACGTAACCAACCTGCATCACCCCGATCCACGGAACGAGCGGGTACAACGGATAAAACTGAAGCCCTCCCCCCAGGGAAATAGGTCTCCCTCCGTGCAGAATCGTCCACGGCGTCGCAAACCAGTGGTCTGCGGCAACCTGCACCCCGTCCCACGCATTGTGGCCAACGATCAACGCCAGACCGATACCCAGGTTCCAGCGCAACGGCAGACGAATGCTGCCCGCCAGAAAGATCATCGAAACGCCCAAGGCCCAGATGACCTGGCCGATCAAGAATCCCCCACCCAACCGAAACTCCCAACCCCACTTCACCACGGTGAATTCCAGGACCAGCAGCCAGACACCCCGCGTCCACAACTGCCGGCTGATCGCGCTGACAGACCGCCCGCGGCTACCTTGGAACCACACCGCCATCCCCGCCAGAAACACGAATACCGGCGCGCAGAAGTGCGTGATCCAGCGCGTGAAGAAAAACGCCGCGGTCGTGGTGGAAGGCGCCAGCGGATCGCCGCCGTAGTTCGAGAAGTAATCCCGGACATGGTCCAGGGCCATGAGGACCATCACCAGCCCACGCAACGCATCGATGGATTCCACCCGGCGCGGGACTGCAGCAGGCGCGGCAGGTTCGGTCGGGGAGAATCCGGCGGCGGATGCAATGATTTCAGCCATGGGCGGGGTTGCGGAAAATCGTGGGAACCTGACAAGAACACCGGGGCAAGTCCATGAACCAAGCGAGGCCACGATCCCCGCGTAACGAACCGTCGGAAATCCGGATGGCACCACGAAGGTCCATCGAAAGGCCGGCGCCCTTCACGTAGACGGGGAAATACACATCGGCTGCCAGCTCATCCTCCGCGAACCGCGAAGTCTCTCCCTCTCCTGGCGGACCAGCGCTCAGGCCAGGTGACAGGCCACCCGGTATCCGGCAGCCACCTCTCGCAACACGGGAACCTCCGTCCGACATCGCGCCTCCGCCACCGGGCACCGGGGATGAAAGGGACATCCGGACGGCGGACGTATCGGCGACGGCGCATCGCCGCCGAGCACGATCCGGGTGCGCTTCGACACCGGATCCACCTCCGCCACGGCGGAGATGAGCGCCTGCGTGTACGGATGACGCGGATTCGAACAAACCGCCTTCGATTCGCCCTCCTCCACGACCCGGCCCAGGTACATGACCAGAATTCGCCGGCTGATGTGTTTCACCACCGCCAGATCGTGGGCCACGAACAGGTAGGAGAGGGCATGACGCTGCTGCAGGTCCCGCAACAGGTTCACAATCTGGGCCTGCACCGACACGTCCAGGGCGCTCACCGGTTCATCACAGACGATCAACCGCGGCTCCACCGCCAGCGCCCGGGCAATGCCGATGCGCTGTCGCTGGCCGCCACTGAACTCATGCGGATATCGGGTCGCATGATCGGGATCCAGGCCGACGTCCGACAACAACGCCGCAATGCGCTCGCGCCTCGCCGGCGTGCCCACCGCCAGCCGATGAATGTCCAACGCCTCCCCCAGAATCTCGCCCACCGTCATCCGCGGATCCAGCGAGCCATAGGGATCCTGGAAAACCATCTGGAACCTGCGACGCAGGGGCCGCAACTGGCGCTCCCCCAGCGGCACAAGATCCCTGCCCTCAAACTCAATCCGCCCCGAGGTCGGAGCCAGCAGCCGGATCACCGTCCGTCCCAGGGTGGTCTTCCCACAACCACTCTCACCCACCAACCCCAGCGTCTCCCCGGCGGCCAACGTGAAACCCACGCCGTCCACCGCACGCACCACCTCCCGCCCCGATCCAAACAGGCCAGCATTCACCGGGAAGTGAACCTTCAAGGCCTCCACCCGCAAAAGCGGGGATGTCTCCGGAACGGCGCTCATGAATTCCAATGGGGACAACGCACCTCGTGGCGAATGCCCTCCGCTGCCGGCTCAAGCCTGGGCTCCTGTTGACCGCAGGTTTCGCGCGCCACGGGGCAACGCGGATGAAATCGGCAGCCACCCGGCCAGGCCCCCAGGCGGGGCACCGCCCCCGGAATCGCCGTCAGCCGCTCCACGTCGGCATCCAGGCTGGGCACCGACCGGATCAGGCAACGGGTGTACGGATGCTTCGGCCGCGCGAGCACCTCCGCCGCCGGCCCGGCCTCGACGATCTGCCCCGCGTACATCACCAACAGGCGATCCGCAATGCCCCCCACGATGCCGAGGTTGTGGGTGATCAGCAGGATGGACATGCCCAACTGGCCTTGGAGTTCCCGGAGCAGATCCAGAATCTGCGCCTGAATGGTCACATCCAGCGCGGTGGTCGGTTCGTCCGCAATCAACAACTTGGGCCGGGCCGCCAACGCCATCGCAATCGCCACCCGCTGCTGCATGCCGCCGCTGAACTGGTGCGGAAAATCCCGGGCCCGCCGTTCCGGCGCCGGAATGCCCACCCGTTGCAGGAGGCGCACGACTTCCTCCGGACGGGCTTCGCCCGGACGATGGCGCCGGAGGACCTCATGGATCTGGTTGCCGACGCGAATCACGGGATTCAACGACGCTCCGGGCTCCTGAAAAACATACCCCGCCACCCCGCCACGGATCCGGTTCAGCTCAGTCTCCCCCAGGCCCAAAACATCCCGGCCCTCCAACCGGATGCTCCCGCCCGCGTAGCGGACGGTGTCCTCGGGGAGCAGCCGGGTCACACTCAACGCGGTCACACTCTTCCCCGAACCGCTCTCCCCCACCAGACACACCACCTCGCCCGGCTCAATGGCCAGGGAGATGCCGTCGACCGCCCGGACCGGCTTTCCGCCCATCCGGAAGTCGATGCACAGGTCCTTGATTTCGAGCAACGGCATGAAGGGTGTCGGTGAAATCGGATTCAGGTTGCCGCCTTGATGCGCGGATCAATCCATCGATAGGCGAGATCCACGGCCAGATTCGCACCCACCACCAGGGTGGCGCTGAAAATGACCACCCCCATGATCATCGGCACATCGAGGTTGAAAACACTCTGAACTGCCAGTGTCCCGATTCCCGGCAGCGCGAAGACATTCTCCACGAACACCACCCCGCCCAACAGCATCGCCACATCCATGCCCAGCACCGTCACCACCGGAATCAAGGCATTGCGCAATCCATGGCGCCAGAGAACCCGGCTCTCCGACAACCCACGAGCCCGCGCCGCCCGGATGAACGGGCTCTCCAGAACCTCCACCATGTTCGTGTGGATCAATCGCGCATAATAGCCCACGGCCAGAATGGCCAGGGATAACGCCGGGAGCAGGAGATGCGCGAAACTCCGGAAACCCGCCACCGGAAACCAGCCCCACTTGTAAGCCAGAAGGTACTGCATCATCCGCGCCAGCCAGAAGGCCGGGAGTGACAAGGTCAGAGTCGCTCCCACAAGAACAAAGCGGTCAATCCACGTGCCCCGCCGGGTGGAGGTGAACACGCCCAGCGGCACCGCCATCACCATCCAGAACACAATGGCCAGCACCACCAGCGCCGCCGTCGCCGGGAACCGGGTGAGAATGGCCTCCGCCACCGGCTGCTCGGTCACAAACGACTGTCCAAGGTCGCCCCGCGCCAGCTGACCAAGATACAACCCCATCCGCTGCAGCACCGGCTTGTCGAGATGGTACTTCGCCCGGATCTGCTGAATCACTTCCGGAGAAGCCTTCGACCCCGCAATCACCCGCGCCACATCCCCCGGCACCAGGTTCGTCAGGAGAAAAGTCAGCACCGCCGTGCCCATCAAGGTGGCCAGCGACCAGATCAAGCGGTTGAGGAATGGCCGGATCACGGGATTGAATCAGGGGAGGGAGAGAGTCTGGAGTGATTCGTGAGCGGGAAAACCATGTTGGAACTGCGGCTCTCTAACGAAACGGGTGCCGTCCGCACAAGGTGTTTTCCCAGGATTCGTGCCATGGCGGCATTTATCGGCCCCCCTCGTTCAGCCACATGTCGTTGAAACGCCACAGCCAGACCGGATGCGGAGCAAACCCTCGAACACGGGGATTTCTCAGCATCGGGAATTGCGGGTGCAGCAGGGGAATCCACGGGGCGTCGAGGAGGATCCGATTCTCCGCGGCACGGAACCGTTCCCGGCGCGCCTCGGGATCCGAAAGCGGCGCGGCTTCGTTCAACAGGCGGTCCACCTCCGGCTCCCGGTAGAAGGCGTAGGTCTGGGTCTCGGTGTCCCGGATGTTCGCGCTGCTGAACAGCACCTCCAGGAAGTTGCTCGGGTCCGGATAGTCCTGGGCCCAGTACGAAAGTCCGCATTGCGCCTTTCCCCGGGTCCCGATGGCTGCCCGCATGGCCGGCCAGGTGGCAGCCATCAAATTCAGTCGAATCCCCACCTTGCTTAAATCCTCCTGCAAAGCCGTCGCGTAACGCTCCTGGCCAATGCCCTGAAACTCGTACCAAAGGGTGACTGTGAACCCGTCCGGATAGCCCGCCTCCGCCAGCAACTGCCGGGCACGCGCTGGATCATAATCAAGCTTTGGACGGCCCGGATTCGACCACGGCATGTTCGGCGGCACGATGCCCTCCGCCACCAAACCCAATCCACCCCCCACCTTGAGTAACCGCTGCTTGTCGACCGCCAGATTCATGGCCTGCCGAACCCGCCGATCATCGAACGGCTTCAGCTCGGTGTTCATGAACACATAGAGCGTCGTCACCGCGGGAACGGCCTCGAGGCTCCCCCGAAGGCTCTCGGTCCGCCGCGCCACCTGGGCCTGGGTGGCATCCACCCCAACCCAGTCCAACTCGCCGCGCGACAACATCATCGCCGCCAGGGAGGCATCGCCCCCGATCATGATGTCCATGGCATCCACCCAGGCGCCGGGTCCGGAATAGTGAGGATTCCTTTCCAGGCGCATTCGCGACCCGCGATTCCAGCGGGTCAGCTGGTAGCCGCCCGAACCGGCCAGGCGCTGGTGGAATTCGGATCCGAATCGTTCCACCCGTTCCCTCGGCACCACCGCCGAAAAATTCATCGCCATGGCATAGCGGAACACGAACGAGGGATGTTCCAGCTCAATCTCCAGGGTCCGCCGATCCGGAGCGCGAAGCCCGGCCACCTTTGGAGCCTTTCCCTGGCTGAACGCCTGCGCCCCGAGGATGCCCAGGTAGAACGGCTGACCCGGAGAAGCTGTCTCGGCATCCAACAACCGTTCGATCGTAAAGACATAATCCTCCGCCACCACCTCCCGCCCGTCCGTGAACCTTACCCCAGGCCTCAGATGAAAGGTGTAGGTCCGGCCATCCGGGGAAACGTTCCAGTCACTCGCCTGGTCCGGCACCAATCGACCCTCAAAATCATACTCGAGCAGCGACCTGAAGATCGCCTTGGACACGTTCACCGAATCGATCTCGTAGGCGATGGCCGGATCCAAAGTCCGGAAATCATTGGGGAACCACAACCGGAGCGTCCCACCACGACGGGGCTCGTCCGGCAATCCCGCGCTTTGGGCAGTCAGGACCGCCCACGCAATCGCAAGAAGGACCAGCACCGGACGACAGGCAGAACTCATGGCTCCCTCCAGGCCCGGTCGAGGCGATAGACACCGAAAGGTTCCAGAATGCGCCCCTTCAGCCAGGGCTGGCGGAGGGCGAAGCTGTTCGCAGAACCCAGGAAAACACAGGGTGCATCCTCGAGAATGATTCGTTCAGCCTGTTGGAAATGCCCGTACCGCTCAGGATTGGAAGGGGATGCGGCTGCGAGGTCGACCAGGTGGTTCACCTCGGGATTCTTGTAAAACATACGATGTCGGCTCGGCGAACCATGCTCCGGACCTGGGATAAGGGCGGACGGGAACCCACCCCGGTAACTACGCGCCGCCTCCCCGCCGCTTCGGGTCCAACACCTCCTGAAGACCTTGTCCCAGGAGATTGAACGCCAGCACGGTGAGCACGATCGCCAAACCCGGCACGATCACGATGTGGGGCGCCGAAATGAAATAGGGCTGCCCATCCAGAATCATCGATCCCCAGGTGGGTGCAGGCGCCGGCACCCCGATGCCGAGATAACCCAACCCCGCCTCCAGCAGGATCGTGTACCCGACATTCATCGCCGACAGCACGATCACCATGGGCAGCAGGTTGGGCAGGATATGATGCACAATGATCCGACGATTCGACGCCCCCAACGCCCTCGCCGCCGCCACGAATTCCCGCTCCTTCAAGGTCAGGACCTGACCTCGGATCACCCGCACCATGCCCGGCCAGCAGACAAATCCGATCACCAGAAAGAGACTGACCATGCCCCGACTCAGCTTCACATCCAACCCGTGCCATTCCCATCCCGCCGGGTGCAGATGAAGAACGCGGTCGTCCATCAACCCCGCAAACGCCACCGCCAGCAGGATCGCGGGAATGGTCATGTTCATCTCCGTGAACCGCATCAGCAGGAGATCCACCCGTCCTCCATAATACCCCGCCACCAATCCCACCGCCACCCCCAGCAATGTCGCGGTCAGCATCGCCGCCATGCCCACTGACAACGAGATCCGCGCCCCATGCACCACCCGCGACAACACATCGCGGCCCAGGTTGTCCGTGCCCAACCAATGCCGCCCCGACGGCGCCAGCGGCATGCCGTCCTCGTCCAATCCCTGCGCCGACTGATTCGTCGGCTCCGGCAGGACTCCCCAGCGCACCCCGAGCGGCGCAATGACAGCCGCCAGAAAGAGTAATCCCGCCAGCAAAAAACCAGTCTGGCACAGGCGGTTCCGAAGCAAACGCGCCCAGGAAGTCATGGCCTGAGGAGGTAATTCATTTGATTCGGACTTCTCAGTATCCGGCCCTCCGCAACGAAGCGATGCCAAACTTACATGGCGCCGGATTCGTTGCATCCCAACGCCGGGGATCTCGGGTCTGTCTCCGGCACCCGTCCGAGCGCAACGAATTGCCTGTCCCTCAGGGCGCTCCCACGATCCCGCAGGGATCGCAGAAAGTGGCCGGAGGTGGCGTCCTCCCCGACGCCACCTCCGGAACGAGGCAGAAATAGAGAAGCACCCCGAAGGGCGTGCCAGAAACCCCGATCTCCGATCTCCGAACTCCGAACTCCGATCTCCGAACTCCGAACCCCGGACTCCCTACTCCCCACCCCGCCGCTCCCCCGAAAGGGCTAGTCCTTCCCCGGACTTTCGCCCCTGGTAGTTGATCAGGAAGTTCAGGAACACCAGGGCCACCACGACGGCCAGCACACCCCAGAACAGGGGCCAGCGCGTGCCGCCCGGCGCGCGGCACAAGGAAAGCCAATAGCCGGTTCCAAGAAATCCAACCACCCCGCCCAACCCCTGGTTCATCAATGACAGCAGGGCCTGCGCACGGCCGCGCCACCGCGCCTCGATCCGTTCGTTGAGATAGATCGGGACCGCCACGAAAAAGAGGGTGTAGGCAAAGCCATGGAGCGTCACACCCACCAGCACCGTGACCGGAGTGTTCTGGGCCAGGAGGACATACCGGAGCAGCGCGAAACCCAGACCCGTGGCCAGAATCCATTTCAACCGGTACCGCGCGAACACCGTGCCCAATCCGAACATCGCCACAATCTCGGTGACCTGCGCCAGGGCCATCCACGCACTGGTCCGCTCGAACCCCAAATCCCTCAGCTGCGCCGGAGTGAAGGGATAAAAGGCCGACAACGGCGCCGTCATCAGGGCCGCGGTCAGGAACACCAGCCGATGATCCCGGATCTTGAGCAACTCCAGGGCGTCCAACCCCAGCCGCTCCCGCCACGTGAGATGGCCCTCGCTGGCCGGCATCTCCGCCGCCGGCACGAACCGGCTCACCACCGCCACCACCCCCCAGAACAGGGACCCAAGATAGGCGGCGTTCGTCGACGCATCCGCCCCCATCACCCCAATCAGCACACAGCCCACCATCCAACCCACCGTGCCGGCCGCCCGGATCGGTCCGAACTCCCGCTTCGCGTCCGCCACCCCCGCCAGCACCGCCGAGGTCATCAGGCTCCAGGTCGGCGTGGAAACCAGCGCCAGCAACTGGATGACCGCGAACACCGCCAGCGCCGGCCAATGGGCGTCCAACCCCACCCCCACCAGCGCCATCAACACCGCGCTCGCCGCCGCCACCCAGCCCAGCACCCGCACCGGGGCGGCATGACGGTCGGCCATGGCCCCGAAAAACAACGGGGACACCAACCCCGCCGCCGACGAGGCCGCGAACGCGAAGGGCACCAACCCGTCGAGTCCGTGCACCTCCAACACGCGACTCAGCGGCACGAACCACGCCGCCATCGCGATGCCCTGGAGAAAGAAGAGGGCCGACAATCCCAGCCGCGTGGACTTCATCTTGTTGGGGATCCAACGCGCCACCCTTCCGGGACCTGCGTCGGCCTCGACGCCGGCAACCCAACACAAGCCTCCTCCCGATGTACAGCCCCGCACCTTCTGTATGGAGTGCGGCAGCCCCCTGCCGCTTTCCT
>CAYZAE010000106.1:0-1994 GCA_964476125.1 uncultured Verrucomicrobiota bacterium
CGGGCGGGGCGGGAAAGCGGCAGAGGGCTGCCGCACTCCATAGCTCATCCCCATCGCCATCGCGCGCACCATGGGGTCAGGTCACGACATTTGACATCCGGGCCGACCCTCGAGGGCCGGGTCGGCGCGGCGTGAGGCTGGTCTGGTCGGGCGGGGCGGGAAAGCGGCAGAGGGCTGCCGCACTCCATAGCTCATCCCCATCTCAGACCTGGATTCCCGGGATTATCGCGCCGTCGTGGGCTCCGGGCGGAGCCGGCGGCTGAAGCCGAGAAGCGACGCGAAACTGATACCGGCGAGGACGAGAGAACTCCCCCCATCCGGGATCGAGATGCGGAACAGGGACGTCGTCTCGCTCACTTCATTGGCCACGGCCAGGAAACTGCCCTGGGGGGTGTTGAAGAAACTCAGGCCTTCCGGGCCGACATCGCCCGGAGCGAACAACATTTCAACGAACTTGATCTGGTCGGAGCTGGATCCCTGGAACTGGGTGAGATCCCAAACCATGACGGCATTGGAGCGTTCCAGTCCCACGAACAAGAGGTCACGTCCGCCCACATTGCCCAGAGTGACGCTTTCCGGCTCGGGCCCTTTGTTGTCGCTGCGGCTGTCATCCCACAGGCTGGGAAACTGGGCCTTGACGATCTGCTCAATCTGATCGCCGGAGTCGAAGACGATCTGACCGTTGGCATCGAGAATGGAGAACGAGCGGGCGCCAATGGGCTGAAGCACATCCAGATCCCCATCGTTGTCGGTGTCGCCCGTGAGGCTGATGTTGAGTCGGCTCAGTTTGTCGTTGTTGGTCCTCCAATCCGCTCCATGCGCAGCGATCAGGCTGTTGTTCAAGGTGGAGTCAAAGGCCGAGGCCGGGAGGTCACTGACGCGAACCACATCGTCGGGACCCCAATCATTGCGGTCGTCGCCCTCGTTGGCGGTGACGTAGAATTGGTTGCCATTCTTCACCAGGCTGGCCACGCCATCCGGCATGTAGAGTCCCTCGGCTTTCCAGTTCAAAATGTTGCCGACCTTGGGCTGGTTCCCGGTCCCGTCGCGATCGGAGGCGTCCAGTCCATTGCCGGGCAGGTTGTGGTCCTTGGTGCCCATGGGAACAATGGCTGTCACGGTAGCGCTGCCGATGTCGATGCGGGCGAGCGCGTTGGCTTCCTGGAGCGTGGCGTAGGCGGTGGTGCCGTCAGCGCTGACCGCGATGTATTCCGGTTCCAGATCCTGAGCCACCGTGGCGCCCGGTCCGTTCAGGCGCACGCCGGCGCTCGCGAGAGCTGCGGCCTGGCCGTTGAAAGCCGAGAAGTCCGCGGTCTGGGAGGTGAACGTGGCGGTGTTGATGAGGCTGATCGACCCTTCGGGATCCGCCCCGGGGTAAGTGATGGGTTCGCCTTCATTCGCCACCAGCAGGCGGCTGCCATCGGGGGTGTAGATCACGGAGTCCGGATTGGCTCCGACCCGGACCTCGGATTGAAGTCCGAACGAACCGGCCTCGTAGAACCGAACCACACCGGCATCCGTCTTGACCGGGGCGGTGAAGGCCACGGCGGCCTGTCCATTCTTCACGGCGACGCTGTTGACGCCACCGATCAAGGTGGTGTCGATGGTGTGGATCAGGTTGCCATTCAGATCCAGAACGTCGATGCCGCCAAACCCCTTATTCCCGGCGTTTGCGTCGGTGCCCACCACCCACAGCCGTTGATTCTGGCTGTCGAAAGCGACGATTTCAGAGCCGAGGGATTTGGAGCCCGTGGCGGCCGTATGGCTGAAGGTCCACTCGTGATTGAAGACGAGGGCAGCGGCGTCGGCATGGAGTTCCGAGGCCAGCGCCACCACGGTGGCGACAGCAAGATGTCTGGGTTGCATGAAGAGATCGGGAGGTGATGAATGTTGATGGGCTATGGTCCGCGCGACCGGCGCGGGTTGGAGGCGAGATCGGTGCGGTTTTTCCGCACCAAGACTCCTGGCTCAGGGCCACGTCGCCAAACCAACCG
>CAYZAE010000106.1:2094-23667 GCA_964476125.1 uncultured Verrucomicrobiota bacterium
AAGGCAATGGGGTCGTATCTAAATTGTTGACAATTAGCCCCTCGGAGCGGACGGCGGCCCGCGCAGCGGGGAGCGGGTTTACCTTCCCGGGGCGGGAAAGCGGCAGAGGGCTGCCGCACTCCATAGACGACCGGCGCCGAGGAGGAACGACAGGAAGGCGAGCAGGCGAATCATGGGTCGGAGCCATGCAGGGGCCTTCGCCACCGAAGTCTGCGGGTCGGGGCTGGCGGCAAGTCCTGGACTTCGTTCGCCGGCGTCCCTCTCCCGTTGCGCCCGGACACCCGGCAGGGCCTGCGACGGATGCACGTAAAACGCCAGGCTGGGCCCTGACGGCAGCGCCTTCACCGTGTGCCAGCCCGAATGAACCGGCCAGAACACGGCCCGACTGAGGGTGGGCTCCGAAGCGTGACGACCCAAACCCAGCAGAACAGCGGGTGCAGCCGGTGCGTCGAAGGCCCGTACTTCGGCAGCAGGGGACGGGATGTCCGGAGCGCCCGACCCAGTGAGCACGACGGGATGATCCACGAACAAGGGCAGCGAGGGTTCCTCGATGGACCAGGCCGACGCGGAATGGTTTATCGGACGGGCGACGGCCGAAAGCAGCGTGGACCAGAACCGGGCGTAGTCCTCCCCCTGCCCGTGTTGCCGCCATCGCCACGAATCCTGGACGAGGGAACCTGCCAGGCGTCCGATCCCGTGCGAAATCCAGGCCACGACCGGGCGATCCTGCGAATCCCAGGCCAACGCCTGGCCAGCCGGTGGAACCGCCCGTTCCATAGCGAGAACCGAAACGGGCGTCTCCGATTGTCCTCCAGGCGACCACTCGATCCGGGTTTCGCGCAGGCCAGACTCGGCGTTCGTCGAATTCTGGGACGAGCGGAGCCACGGTGAAACCAGGCTGCTTTGACGGGAGACCTCCGGGCTGGATCGTTGTGTCGCAAGCACCAGCAGGCCCAGTCCCTGCTCCCGAATCGCAGCGTCGAGAAAGCCATGCTCCTCCGGGGACAGTCGATCGACGGCGGAGGCGTGGGCGATCACGACGTCGAATGAAGCGAGCGCAGTTGCGTCGAGACGTTCCAGTTCGACGGGGCCAGCGTGGGAAGCCGCGACCCGGTACCGCTCGGAGCTGACGCGCGTGCGCGTGGTGCACGGGGATCCTGAATCCGCGAGCCATCGCTGCAGGCGGGCGCCTTCGACACTCGGGTGATCCTGGAGCAGAAGCACCCGGGGGCGATCCGCGTCGCGAACCTCAACGCCGAGAAGGATCCGTTCCTCGGAGGCACCGAGCCGCAGTTTCCAGGAGAACGTTCCGGGCGCGATGGCGGAGGTGGGATGCTGGAGGGTGAAGACGGATTCGTGCGTGCCGTCGTCGTGAAGCTCAGTCGAAGCCACGGTGCCCTCAGGCCCCTCGAGAGTGAGCGTGGCCGGGCGGTTCGGGGTCAGATTCCCGACCCTGCCGTGGACCGTCAGTCGCTGGCCGGGTGCGAGCGTGCGAACGGCGGTCAGATGGATGAATTGCGGTGGCCCGGAGGAAGCGCCCTTCGGCGAGGATTGACGAACCGCAGGCGGCCGGTTCGCTGCCGTGGAAGTTACGGAGTCGGGCGATGGTTGGAACGCATCCCAACCAAGCACCGCCAGCGATACGGCGGCGAGCCCCTGGTAAAAATGGCGGCGCTTGGGGCTCATGGTGTCCCGGGGGATGGAACGGCCAGGGCCTCCGCATAACGGTTCTCAAGACTTGGACGGGAGGACGACCGACGTCGCACCGGCGCTTCCTCGGTGGCTGGCAGAAGGGACCCCATGGCCTTCCGGAGAGCCTCAAGGCCGGACAACTTCACGGTGGCTTCACGGGACCGCCACTGCTCGAGGGCCGGCAGGTAGCGCTCCGGCTGGGCCTGGGCGGCGTGCCACAGCAATTCTTCCACCCGCGCAGCCTGGTCCGGTGGAATCAGCCCGGCCCCCGATCCCAACAACGAGGCAACGGCCAGTCGGAGTGCGTTTGCGTCGGGGTCGTTCCTTGGCGTGGGCGGAGTCCCAGGGACCGATGCTGGAATGGCGTCGAGTTCCCCGCGCAGCCGGCGTTCCTCCATCCGAAGCGGCGTGGACTCCGAGTCGACGCGGCCCACGGAGAGCCGATCGGCTTGTTGAATCACCTTCAAAATCTCCAGCGCGCGTTTCTCGGCGGGAAGCGCTTCGGAGGGCCGTGAGGTGCGGAGGAAACCTTCCGCTTCCCACATGGCGGCCAGCACACCGCGCAACGATGCCTTCAGCTTCTCATCGAACAGCGTGGCGGCTTCGGTGCTGTCGTGGTTGTGGGCCAGCAGACCGAACAGATCCGGAGCCGATCCGGGACGCGAAGGCCGTGCGGGTCCGGGCTCATGCACGTGGGTGGCTTCGATGGCCCGTCCGATGGCGGCGGTACGATCGGCGTCCTGTCCTACGGGGTTTCGCAGCGCGCCAGCCCACTCCTGGGCCGTGGCCTCGCGGGGGGCGCCGGCGGACGTCGGTTCAAACTCCTCGCCGAGGAACTGTCCATACCTCAGACGAAGCAGCTTCTGGTCGACGCCGAGGCTTTCAGAACGCTCACGGAAGCGGGCTTCGGAAATCACCATCCGCTCGGCCAGCAATTGTTCCGTGTCGAGAATGAGCTGCCGCTGACTGCGGAAGTACTGCGGAATCCGTCGCAGTCCGGACAACACGACGGCCGGCGCGGTGGGGGATGTGACCGGTCCGGTGAGAGCCACGCAACGGGAGTCGCTTCGGACTTCGTTGGGGGTCGGACGCCGCGTATCGAGGGCGACGGCCTGCAGATAGAGTTCGTCGCCGGGTTCCAGTCCAAGCGCGGCCAGATCGAGGGACCGGCCGCAGAGGACGTTCGAGGATCCGGCCACGGACTGTCGCGGGAGGATCTCGGAGCGCTCCTGGAACTTCAGTCCTTCGCCGGCACCCTTCACCACGGTGAGAACGAGTCGGACTTCCGCCACCGCATCGTCGTCGGTGGCGAGAATCTCAATCGGCAATGGAGCCAGGGTTTGGGTGGCGGTGACCGAGGTGCGTGGAGCCGCGGGAAGTTGCCACGTCAAACGCGGAGGCGCATCGCGAAGGACCTGCAGCGCGTGCAACGCCGGAAGCGTAACCCTGGCGCCGTCGGCCGCCCGGACGGAAATCTGATAGACGAAGTTGTCCGTGATTCCCCGGCGGACACGGAACTGTCCCTGGCCTGCGGGTTCCGCGACGACCGGGTCATTCGTCCCGGGACCGGAGAGTTCCAGCCCGGCGACGTTGGGTTCAGTCGCGAAACTCCAGAGCACTTCCGAACCTTCCTCGACCTCTGCGCTGAGCGTTTCGAGACGGCGCGAAGGCCGTCCCAGGTAGGCCGGCGGCTGAATCTCCAGCATCGCTGTGATCGTGGGTGAAGCGCCCGCGGTTCGGGAGAGCGCGATGGGGGAGACGTCGGCGGTCCGCGCGCGCGTGGGTTCGGGGGTGCGAATCAACGCTCCCAAAAAGGTGACTGACAGAATGGCGCAGACCCAGACGGGCAGCAGCTGACCGGACGGCGGCAAACCTGGTCGGGGACCGGGCAGGCGCCTCCATGAATCATTCAACCGCTGGAGCTGGAGCCGTTCCACGAGGCCAAGCTCGGCGGGATCCCGCAGCCAAAGTTCGGCGCTCTCCTCCAGTTCGGGATGGCGGCGATTCAGGTGTTCCGCGAGGCACGAGGGAGTGATCGCCAGGGAACGACGACGGAGCCCAAGCCCGACACCGACGGCAGCCAGCACCCCAAGGACCGCGGCTGCGTCGGGGTGCAGGGCAAACCCCAGACCGCCTACGCCACAACCGACAGCCACGAGCAGACCGAGTTCGCGGAGCGCGCGGTGCCGTCTCCATTGGCGGGCGAGGATTTCCAGCGACGCGCGGTTCATTCAGGGGACCCCCGCCACGATGGGATTGGAGCCCCGGGCCTGCGTCGAACGGCGCGAAAGCAGACGCTCGACGGCGAACAACGCGACGCCCAACCCCCAGCATCCCGCCCGCAGATCGATGGGCGGCGGAAGTTGCATCGTGGATGGATCGTTCCGGTCGGGGTCCGGAACGAAGCGCGGCGCCGCCTGTTCCGGGGCGAGGGCCGTGGTGTTGGGAGGGCCCGGCTGGAGGTGTTCCAGCCACCAGGCGGGGAACGCGCCGTCCAAGGGCCAGTCCGTCCACGAAGGATGAAAGCGAAAGGCCACGTGCCAGATCCTGACCGCCCCCTGCTGTTCCTCCGAGAGCCAGGCCTCGCCCTGACTGTCGCGAAACAGCGGCGCTCCCGGCCCCGCGGCGACGCGTTGTCGGAGCGCGATGGTTTCCACTCCCACATCGATCCGACGGGAAACCCTCCGGGGCTCCGCGTCTTCGGGTGCGTCGCGTACGATCCGCACCCCGTGCCTTGCGAGTTCCCCGAGCGGTCGAGGCAGAGGAGCGGAGCCGAGTTGAAAGATCCATGATGCAACCTCGTTGGTCACCACGGACGCCCCCATCGCCTGGAGTGCCGCGTGCAGGTAACCGGCGTCGAGAAGGCGACTCGGGGAGTGAACAATCGCCACCCGGGGAACAGTTGGAGGGGCGAAGACAGGCGGCGGCAAGGGCACGGCATGCCAATGGATGCGCACCTTCGCCACCGACGGCCGGCGCCCCTCGAACAGGGAGGTCCAGGTGGGGCCGAACACCCAGGCTTCGGATCCGGAGGGGAGCTGTTGATCTGCCTCGGCGAGCAGTGGCCAGACGCGGGGAAGCGTGTCGGGTGAGGGGGGATTTGTCCGATCAGTCCGATCGGTCCGATCGGTCATTCTCGGATAACCGGGTGCCAGCCAGCGCGCCTCAAAGCCCTCAGCGAGACGGGCCTGCCAGGCCTGGCGATGCGAATCCTGCAAGGCGGTACCGGGCAGCAGCAGGGCCCATCGCGCCGGGGCGGCAGTCCGGGGCGCCCATTGCAGACCGGCCAACGCCAGGGCGAGGGCCACCAGCAGGGCGCAGCGGAGCAGGAGCATCGGCCAATCGCGAAGGGTCCGCGCGCGCGCGGGCCGTGGGTGCGCGAGGAAGGGTCGAAGGCTTCCCACACGCACCACGCGCAGCGGCCGACGCCGAAGATGGAGCACGAAGGGAATGGCGATCGCGCCCAGGGCAAACAGACCCAGCGGATGGACGACGTGGAGCATGCGTTGGCTCAGGAGCGCGCCCGCCGCCGCAAAACGGCGTGGAGGCAGCGTTCCAACGGTTGGTCGTCCAGGACGGGAAGGTAATCGAAGCGCGCGTCGCCCCAGGCGTTGAGCCACAACCGCCGCGACGCCTCCCCCGCTTCGCGCACCTGCGTTCGCACCGCGGACGCGTCGGTTTCCAGGGTTCGCCCGGTTTCCCATTCCTCCAGCAGCACCGGTCCCTGATGGGGAAATTCGCACTCGTCCCGGGCGATGAATTGAAGGAACAGCACCTCATGCCCCCGGGACCGCAAGGGAAGCATTGCGGCACGGATCTCGCCGTCATGCTCGTGACCATCGGTGAGCAGCACGGTGAGCTGGCGGGTGGCGGCGGGTCCGGCGGAACCCCCGTTTGCCTGCGTCCGCCCCAGGGCCCGGGTCAGTCGGCGGGGTTCCATCGGCCAACGTCCCTGGGGTTCAATCGCCGCCAGACGATGGACGATCTGACGGAACGGCTGGCGGCATCCCGCGGTGGACATCGAGGCGATCTCGCCGTCGGAAACGACATGCAGGGCCAGGGGATCCCCCTGGGCTTCGGCGACCAGGGCGAAGGCGGCGGCCAGCGACCGGGCCCGGTCGAACTTCCGGCGATCGCCGTCGCGGTCCCCGCGATGCTGCATCGACGCGGTGGCATCGAGCACGAGGGCGATGTCGATGCGGGTATCGACGTCACTTTCCCGGAGGAAAAAGCGGTCGGAACGGGCGAACAGTTTCCAGTCGATGTGCCGCGATTCGTCGCCGGGTTGATAAGCGCGGTACTGGCTGAATTCCCGGGAACGACCGGGATGCAGACTGGGGTGAAGACCGGCGACGGCCCCCGCCACGAGCCGACGGGCGGCGAGCGTCAGTTGCCCGGCGGCGGCGAGCAACGGGGCGTCCAGAAGCGGCGTGGGCGAAGTATCCATTCCATCACCGCATGGGATCGGGGGGCTGGGACGCGGTGGCGATCAGTTCCCGCACAACCTGGTCGCGGGTGATGTTCTCCGCCTCGGCCTCGAACTGGAGGATGATTCGATGTCGCAGAACCGGAGCCGCGAGGGCCTGGATGTCGCCCAGGGTCACGGCAAACCGGCCGGCCAGCAGAGCCCGGGCCTTGGCGGCGAGCACCAACGATTGACCGGCGCGTGGCCCGGCCCCCCAGCGGATCCAGCGGCCGATCGTGGGATGACTGCGATCGCGCGTGGAGCGCACCAGGCGGTTCAGGTAGTCGAGCAGCGGTTCGCTCAACAGCACACGTCTCGTCAAACCCTGCAGTTGGAGAATCTCTGCGGCGGACATCACGGGAACGATGGATTCCGCCGCGCCACCGGTGGTGCGCATCAGCATGGCCTTCTCCTCCTGCTCAGTCGGGTAATCGATGGTGAGCTGAAGCAGGAAGCGATCGAGCTGCGCTTCCGGCAGTGGGTAGGTGCCCGCCTGTTCCATCGGGTTCTGGGTGGCGAGCACGAAGAACGGCCGCTCCAGCGGATGGGTCTTGCCCCCGTAGGTCACGGATCCTTCCTGCATGGCCTCGAGCAGGGCGGCCTGGGTCTTGGGCGGCGTGCGGTTGATTTCATCCGCGAGAATCAACTGCCCGAAGATGGGACCGCGGTTGAACTGGAAGAAGCGGCGGCCGGTGGCGTGATCCTCCTCCAGCACCTCGGTGCCGATGATGTCGGAGGGCATCAGGTCGGGGGTGAACTGGATGCGATGGAAGGTCAGCGATACCGCCTGCGCGAGGCTGCGAATGAGCAGGGTCTTGCCGAGTCCGGGAAGACCCTCGAGCAGGCAATGGCCGCCCGCGAGGAACGCCGCCAGCAACTCCTCCACCACCCGTTGCTGACCGACCACCGCCTTGGCGATCTCGGACCGCAATCGCGGGATGCGTTCCAGAAGGTCGGCGGCTTCGCGCTCGGTCAGGTCGTGGGGAGAGGGCATGGGCGGGAGCGGGTGCGGGTGCGGTCGGGGCGGTGGGAAAGCGATGTCGCAAGGTCAGAGGCCGAGAGCGTAGGCGACGATGTTGACGCCGAACTTGGTGTTGTCCTCGGCCAGGAACCGCTTGTTGCGAAAGTCATAGTCCCATTCGCAGCCGTAGTCCTTGTTGGAATAGAGGACCCCGATCCGGCCGTCGATCTCGATGGCCTTGAGGTGTTCGTGCACCAGGTCGTCACCCCAGCCGTTCAGTTCGAAGGAGGTCGTGGGCGGACCTTTGAAGCGGAAGAAGGCGCGGTACAACGGGTGGTCGTTGGGAACCTTCGCCAGCGCCTGCGGACCGAACACGGCGGCCATCTGGGCCTCGAAGGACCGCGCGAACAAGCCGTCCACGTCATGGTTGCAGTCGTCCACAAAGACAAACCCGCCACGCCGGACGTAGCGCTCGAACTGGATGCGTTCGCGTTCGGAAAACTGCACGAGCCGGCGTCCGCTGAGATAACAGAACGCCGCGTCGAAAAGCTCGGTCCCTGCCAGGGGCACGACCACCTCCCGGGGATGCACCGGGAGGGTGGTGTAGGCGACCAGCGAATCGAGCAGGTTCGCCGGCATCCGGGGATCGACCTTGTCCCAGTCGCCGGATTCGTACTGGAGCCTGGAAAAGACGAACTCGGACATGTCCCGGGCCCGGGTCGGTCAGACCGCGTCGGACAGGCTGGAGAAGGTGAAGTCGCGCACGACCATGGATGGGATGAAATCCCCATTCACCCGCACGGGCCGGCCGAGGGCTTCCAGGTTGTTGAGCATGATCACGGGCGATTCGTTGAACCGGAAATTCTTGAGCGGATGCCGGATCTCCCCGTTCTCGACGTAGAACGTTCCGTCCCGGGTCAGTCCCGTATGGAGCAGGGTCTGGGGATCGACCGACCGGATGTACCAGAGGTTGGTGACCAGCACGCCGCGTTTCACGCCCTTGATCAGATCCTCCAGGGAGGTGTCGGTGCCCTTCATGAGGGTCGGTCCCCCGCCCAGCGCGACCTTGTCCTCGGCCAATCCCTTCTGGCGGGCCCAGTATCGCGAATAACGGAGGTTGCGGACGACCCCGCCCTCGAACCACTCGATCCGTCGCTGCGGCAGTCCGTCCTGGGTCCACTTGCCTCCCGGGACATCGGCGTTCATCGGGTCCGAATAGAGATGCACGCGTTCATCCAGGAGTTTTTCGCCGTGGCGGGTCCCGCCGCCGGCCTTGCTCAGAAAAGACCGGCCTTCCTCGGCGGAACGCGCGCTCATCGACTGCACCATCAAACTGATCAGGGTGCTCGCGGCGGCGGGCTCGAGAATGACCGTGTACTTGCCCGGCTCGATCGCGCGGGCGCCCTGGGACATCGCGGCCTTCTTCGCGGCGATGCGCGTCACGGCCGCGGCATCCAGGCGCGACGCGTCATTGAAGTCGGCGAGGCCGTACCCGGAACCGGTCCCGTCCTCGGTGCGGGCGGTGATCGAAAAGCTGGCTTCGGTGCCGCGTTCGTAGGCGAAAAGCCCGCGGGAATTGGCGATGGCGGAGAAGCGGGTGTCGTCGGAGAGAAATCCGGCGGCGACCAGTTTGGCCTCGCGACAGATTCCGATGCTCGCGGCCACCTGGCGCACGCGGTCCTCCTGGGTGAGCTTGGCCGTGGCATCGAAGTACCCGGTGGGCTCCAGGTATTTCTGCGGGCCGGGCAGTTCCACGTGTTCGGGATTCTCCGGAGCGAGGCGGGCGAGTTCCTCCGAGGACCGCACCACGCGCTCGAGCGAGGCGTCATCGAACTCGTTGATCGAGGCCAGGCCGCTTCGTTTGCCGAAGCTGGAAGTGACGCCAAGACTCAGTTGCTCCGCGGCGCCGCTGGTGGAGACCGTGTTGCGGGCGAAGCGCAGATTGCCGCTGCGTCCACCGCCCAGGCTGACTTCGCAGGCCTCGGCTTTGGAGAGGGCGAGGACCTTTTGCAGGATCGAACGGGCCTCGGTTTCGGAAAGGATGGCCATGGCTCAGATCTTTCGGGCGGTGTTGATGACGTTGACCTTGTTGAAGCGGGTCGTGGCGCTGCCGTGGGAGACCGCGCTGGACTGGGGCGGCTGGCCCTTGCCGTCGTTGAAGGATCCTCCCAACGCGTAATCGCGCCGGTCGCAGATCGCGACGCAGGAGTTCCAGAATTCCTGGGTGTTCGACTGATAGGCCACGTCGCGGAGCATCCCCACGATGGCCCCGTCCTTGATCTCGTAGAACAACTGGCCGCCGAACTGGAAGTTGTAGCGCTGCTGGTCGATGGAGAAGGAGCCGTTGCCGATGATGTAAATGCCCTTCTCGACACCCTTGATCATCTCCTCCGGAGTCAGGGGGTCCTTGCCCGGCTGGAGGGAAACATTGGGCATGCGCTGGAACTGGACGTCCGACCAATGCTGCGAATAGCTGCACCCGTCGCCGGCGGTCTGGTCCACCACATGGGCCTGGTCGCGGGTCTTCTGGTAATCGACCAGGATGCCGTCCTTCACGATGGGCCACGACTTCGTCGGCACACCTTCATCGTCATAGCCCACCGCGCCCAGGGAACCGGGTTCGGTCTTGTCGGCCACCAGGTTCACCAACGGAGTGCCGTACTGGAACTTCCCGCTCCGCCACTTGTCCAGGGTGGCAAACGAGGTGCCGGCATAGTTCGCCTCGTAACCCAGCACACGATCCAACTCCGTGGCGTGCCCCACGGATTCGTGAATGGTCAGCCACAGGTGCGACGGATCGAGCACGAGATCGTACTGGCCGGCGGCGACGGATTTGGCGGTGAGCTTGGCCTTCGCCTGCTCGGCAGCCAGCGCGGCGTCCTCGATCATGTCGTAGGAATGCGTGTATCGGGGAGTGACTCCCGCACGCTTCGCCGCGGGATCCGCGTCCAGGTACTCCCAACTGCGGCCGGAAGGTGCGCTGAGGGCGGCGCGGGTCTGGAACCGGCCGGTTTTGGCGTCGGTCGCCGTGACCTGGAAACTGGGATAGATGCGGTGCACGTCCTGGTCGATGTAGGAACCGTCTGTGCTGGCGAAGTACTTCTGTTCGTTGACCAGGCCCAGGAACGAATTGACGAAGGACGCCCCGGCCTTGAGCGCGGCGGCATTGGCGGCCAGGAGGCGGTCCACCTTCTCCGCGAGCGGCACCTGGAAGCCATTCTTGCGGATGGGCGTGCGCCACGTGACCTCCCCCACCCCTTTCTGGGGCGCGAGTCGAACGGGTTCGGTCTGAAGCTTCGCGTTGGCCTTGGCGATGGCGACCGCCTCCTCCGCGGCCCGCGCGATGGTGTCGGGCGTGAGCCGGTCCAGCGCCATGAAACCCCAGGCACCCCCGGCGATCACGCGGATGCCAGCGCCATAGCTTTCCGTGCTGCCCACGGACAACACGCGGTCCTCCCGGGTGCTGATGAACTGGTTGAGATACCGCCCGATGCGGACGTCGGCATACGTCGCGCCCGCGCGGGTGGCGGCGTTCAGCGCGGCATCGGCCAGCGCCTTCTTGGTGGCGGCCGGCAACGGTTCGCGTGCGGCCAGCTCAGCAGCCGCCACCTTCCACTGGGGCAGGAGCAGCGTGCCGGTCGCGAAGGTCGAGGAATGGAGGAACTGTCGGCGATTCATGGCTTGGACGGGAGATGGCTGGCGCGGCTTCGCGTTGGGGGCTGGCGCGGGATTGATTCGGGGCGGAAGCCCATGGTGTCGGTGGCAAGGCGGGCGTTGATCGACAAATCCATTACGGTGGGAGTGGTTCGGGACGTCAATGGCGGATTCCCGGTGCATCCCGGGTTTGTGGGTAGGGCGCGATCTCCGAGCGCGCCGCCGCGTAACGGACTGACGAAAATGTGGCTGGTACCACGGCACGAAGCGATTCATCGCCTGAAGCCCACCGACGTGTGAACATCTGCCGCGCTCCACTTCGTCCTGCCACCATGATCCCTTCCCATTTCACCCGCCCCCCGCGCTTCCCGCACCGCGTCGGAGTTCGCACATTCATCGGTCTTCTCAACCGCACCGCGCTGGCCGCTTTTTCCTGTCTCTTCCTGCTGACGGGCCAGGCGGCGACCGCACCCCGGCCCAATCTGGTGGTGATTCTCGCCGATGACATGGGCTACTCCGACATCGGTTGTTACGGGGGCGAAATCGCCACACCGAACCTGGATGCCCTGGCGGCCAACGGGCTCCGGTTCACCCAGTTTTACAACACCGCGCGATGCTGCCCGACCCGCGCCTCGCTGCTCACCGGTCTCCACCCGCACCAGACCGGCGTCGGTCACATGATGGAGGACCGGGATCACAACGGCTACCGGGGCCGCCTGAACCGCCAATGCGTGACCCTCGCCGAGGCTCTCGGACCCGCCGGTTACCGGAATTACGCCGTCGGTAAATGGCACGTGACCCCGGGCCAGAACGCCGAAGCCTTGCGGGACCGCGGCAACTGGCCCCTCCAACGCGGCTTCAACCGCTACTACGGCACCATCCATGGCGCCGGCAGTTACTTCGATCCCAGCGCCCTGGTACGCGACAACCAGCTCATCACCGTCGCCCAGGATCCCGAGTACCAACCCCCGGAGTACTACTACACCGACGCCATCGCCGATCAGTCCGTGCGCTTCCTGCGCGACCACCGGCGTGATCACCCGACCCAACCCTTCCTCCTCTACGCCGCCTTCACCGCCGCCCACTGGCCTCTGCACGCGAAACCCTCCGACATCACCAAGTACCGCGGCCGCTACGAAGGCGGCTATGAACCGACGCGCGAAGCCCGGCGCGCCAAGATGAAGAGCCTGGGACTCCTCCCGGATCGCTGGCCGAAACACCCGCCCGCCGCGAAGTGGGAGGACGTGAAGGACAAGGAGTTCGAGAGCCGCTGCATGGAGGTCTATGCCGCGCAGGTCGACTCCCTCGACCAGGCGATTGGCCGCATCGTCGACGAAATCCGAACCCAGGGGCAGCTGGAGAACACCCTCATTCTCTATCTCCAGGACAACGGCGGTTGTGCCGAGGCCGTGGGTCGCGGCACCCAGTTCGTCGCGCGCGCCCAGGGTCCCACGCTCGCACCCCTGCCACCCGAGCAGCAGCAGTTCGGCAGTGTTCCCAGGCAGACGCGCGACGGCTGGCCCGTGCGCCAGGGGACCGGGGTCGAACCGGGCGCGGCTGACACCTACATTTCCTACGGTCGAGGCTGGGCCAACGTGAGCAACACGCCCTTCCGCGAGTACAAGCACTGGACCCACGAAGGCGGGATTGCCACGCCGCTCATCGCCCACTGGCCGGCCGGCATTCCCGCCCGTCGCCGCGGCGGGCTCGAATCCCAGCCCGGCCAGCTCGTCGACATCATGGCCACCTGTCTGGATCTCGCCGGGGTGACCTATCCGGAAACCTTGCGGGGCGAACGCATCAAGCCGCTCGAAGGAACCAGCCTGAGACCGGCCTTCTCCGGCAAAGGGCTTTCGCGTCAGCACCCGCTGGTCTGGGAACACGAAGGCAACCGCGCCATCCGCGAAGGGCGTTGGAAACTCGTGAGCCGCGAGAACCAACCCTGGGAACTCTACGATCTCACCGCCGACCGCACCGAGTCGGTCGACCTGTCTTCCAAGCACCCACAGCGGGTGAAGTCGCTGTCCGCGCAGTGGGACCGCTGGGCGGCCCGCGCCGAGGTTCTGCCGGTGGGTGCGTGGCGACAGAATCCAGGCTCACGCTGAGCCGGACAACCGCGTGGGACAAGCGACGCCCCGGGAACCCCAACGGGGTTTCGGCGCCCACGACCCCCTCCACGCCCCACGCCGGGAAGCCACAACCTCATTCGAGGTTGGAATAAATGAGAGGATACCAAAACCCGGGGTAGGCCCGCGTCCGCGCGGGCCTACCCCGGGTACTCCGTCCGCACCCGCTACCCCCTTCAGGTCTTCTGATCGAACCGATCCAGGTTCATCACCCGGGCCCAGGCGGCCACAAAGTCACGGACAAAACGGGCGCTGCCGTCCTCGCTCGCATACATCTCCGCAATCGCCCGCAACTGGGAGTTCGAACCGAACACCAGATCCACCGAGGTCGCCGTCCACTTCACCTCCCCAGTCGCACGATCCCGTCCCTCGTAGAAGTGCTCGCACCGGGGCGACACTTTCCACTCGGTGTCCATGTCCAGCAGGTGAACGAAGAAGTCGTTCGACAACACCCCGCGCCGCCGAGTCAGGACACCGAGATCGGGATGTCCAACGTTCGTGTCCAACACCCGGAGCCCCGCCACGAGCACCGCCATCTCCGGCGCCGACAGCGTCAGCAACTGGGCCCGGTCCAGGAGGGTTTCCGGAGCCGGTCGATCCAACTCTCGGCCCAGGTAGTTTCGGAACCCGTCGGTTTTGGGCTCAAGCACCGCGAAGGAATCCGCATCGGTCATCTCCGCGGTCGCGTCCGTGCGTCCCGGCGCAAAGGGCACGGTCACTTCGTGTCCCGCCTTCCGGGCCGCCTCCTCAATCGCCGCGCCGCCGGCAAGAACGATGAGGTCCGCCAGGGAGACCCGCTTGCCGCCCGTCTGGGCGTCGTTGAATTCCTTGCGGAGTCCTTCGAGCACCGACAGCGCCGCGGCCAGTTGTTCGGGCTGGTTCACCTCCCAGTCCTTCTGGGGTGCGAGCCGGATGCGCGCGCCGTTGGCGCCACCGCGCTTGTCGCTTCCGCGGAACGTGGACGCCGAAGCCCAGGCGGTCGCCACCCATCGCGATGCTGGAACACCGGCCTGGAGAATCTTCCGCTTCAACGCCGCCACGTCACCGTCGTCGATCAACGCGTGATCCAACTTCGGGACCGGGTCCTGCCAGATCTGCGGCGGCGCGACCTGCGGTCCGAGCAGGCGCGACACGGGCCCCATGTCGCGATGCGTCAGCTTGTACCAGGCCTTGGCGAAGGCCGTGGCAAACTCCTCGGGACTGCGGAAAAACCGCCGGGAGATCTTCTCATACGCGGGGTCCATGCGCAGGGCGAGGTCGGTGGTGAACATCATCGGCGCATGGCGCTTCGCGGGATCATGGGCGTCCGGCACCATCGTGGAGGCCGCGTCCCCCTTGGGTTTCCACTGCCACGCCCCCGCCGGGCTCTTGGTCAGCTCCCACTCGAACGCGAAGAGGTTCATGAAGTACCCGTGCGACCACTTCGCCGGAGTCGAGGTCCAAGCCCCCTCCAAACCACTGGTGATGGTGTCGCTGGCCTTTCCCTGCCCATGCCGGTTCACCCAGCCGAGCCCCTGCGCCTCCAGCGGCGCCCCCTCGGGTTCGGGCCCGACGTTCTCCGCCGACGCGGCGCCGTGCGCCTTGCCGAACGTATGACCGCCCGCGATCAGGGCCACGGTCTCCTCATCGTTCATCGCCATGCGCGCAAACGTCTCCCGGATGTCCTTCGCCGCCGCCAGCGGGTCCGGCTTGCCGCCAGGCCCCTCCGGATTGACGTAAATCAGCCCCATCTGAACTGCCGCCAGGGGGTTCTCGAGCTTCCGATCCTCGCCATGATGCCGCTTGTCGCCAAGCCACTGCCCCTCAGGCCCCCAGTAAATGTCCTCCTGCGGCTCCCAGACATCCTCACGTCCACCGGCAAAACCGAACGTCTTGAAGCCCATCGACTCCAACGCGACGTTGCCCGTGAGCACCATCAAGTCCGCCCATGAAATCCGGCTCCCGTACTTCCGCTTGATCGGCCAAAGCAGGCGGCGCGCCTTGTCCAGGTTTGCGTTGTCGGGCCAGCTGTTCAGGGGGGAAAACCGCTGGGTCCCGTACCCCGCCCCACCGCGTCCATCGCTCACCCGATAGGTGCCGGCGCTGTGCCAGGCCATCCGGATGAACAACGGCCCGTAATGCCCGTAATCCGCCGGCCACCAGCTCTGCGACGTCGTCATCAGCTCCCGCAGGTCCTGCTTCAATGCCTCCAGATCAAGTTTTCCAAACTCCTCCGCGTACCGGAAACCACTCCCCATCGGGTTCCCGCGCGGCGAGTTCTGATGCAGGATCGCCAGGTTCAACTGGTTCGGCCACCAGTCGGCCGTGGACATCCCACCGGCGGCCGTGGTTCGTGCGGGCGCGGCGGGCGCACCCATCACGGGACATTTGGAAATCGCGTTCATGGCATTGGTGTTGGAATTCGTGGTGCTGGTGGATCCGGCCGCATTCTCCGCTCCCGCAGCCCACACCCCCGGCGTGAGCATCAGCGAGGCGAACAGGGCCCTGAGTCCTTGGTTCTTCATGGCGTGAATCGTGTCTGTGAGATTTTTATCTTCGCCGCTCCCGTGCCGGGAGCCGACAGCCCCACTGTTGCAGCGAAGGCATCCATGCATCCAATGCAACGTCGACATGCTTGCGATGCGTTCCCGGGATAACGAGGATGCGCCCATGCGCAACGACCTGAAACTGGAGGCGCTGGAGCAGTTCGTCGCCATCGCCCGCCTCCGCAACTTCACCCGCGCCGCCTCCGAACTGAACATCTCCCAGTCCGCCCTCAGCCGGTCCATCCAGCGTCTGGAGGAACAGCTCGGTCAGCCGGTGTTCGAACGCAAACCCAGGGAGGTGGTGCTCACCGATCTCGGCTCCGTGCTCCTCAAGCGGGCCAGCGAGATCCTGAAGATTGTCGAGGACACCTTCGCCGAACTCTCGGATACCGGCCGTCGCGGCCGCATCCGTCTCGGGGCCATCCCCACGATCGCCCCCTATTTTCTACCGGGCCTGCTCGACGGATTCGCGCAGGCGCATCCGGACATCGCGATCGTCGTGCAGGAGGACACCACCGCGGAACTGGCGCGTCGCTGCAACCACGGGGACATCGACCTCGCGATTCTCGCGCTTCCCCTGATCGTCAAGTACCTCGAAGTCGAACCTCTCTTCGAGGAGGAACTCCTTCTGGTCCTGCCCTCGGGCCACCCGCTGGCAACCGAGAAGGCCGTCACCGCCGCGTCCCTGGATCCCTATCCCTTCGTGATGCTCAGCGAGGCCCATTGTCTCGCAGAAAATGTGGCCTCCTTCTGCCGGAAGAAGTCCATCCAACCCATCACGGTCGAACGAACCAGCCAGATTGCCACGGTCCAGGAACTGGTCTCACTCAACCACGGGATTTCCGTGATCCCTGAGATGGCCCGGCGCACGGACAACAACCCACGACGTGTCTACCGTTCGTTCACCGGCGAAGCTCCGCGTCGGACGATTGCGATGCTCTGGAACCCCTACCGCTACCGCAGCCAGGCCCTGACCACCTTCATGGACCATTTGCGACGCGTCTCCCGACCAGCCGCCGGTGCTGCGGTGTCCGCCGCCAGGCAGCGACGCAAGACCGCTCAACGATGAATTGAGCGGATTCCGGCGTCACTCCGCGACCCACCCGAAACTTGCACCGGGACCAGGGGCTGAAGCCCCTGGCTACCCTCCTCCCGTCGCTCCGCGACTTCTGTTTGTGGTCCGAATGGCCAAACTCCAGGGATCCCTCCGGGATCCCTGGAGTTTGGCCATTTTCAAGCGTCGCAGAGCGACAGAAGGACGGTAGCCGTGGGCTTCAGCCCACGGTTTGCATGGTTTTTGGGTTGGCGTCGCGGAGCGACGTACGACCGTTAAGGGAGGCCTACGCGAATCGAAGGGTTCATGAGGAATCGCAGGCTAACGATTCCGGCGTCGCTCCGCGACGCACCCGAAACTCGCACCGGGACCAGGGGCTGAAGCCCCTGGCTACCCTCGTCCCGTCGCTCCGCGACTTCTTTGCGATGCGCGAAACTGCCAAAAACTCCAGGCGCCCTTGACCCCATTGCCCACACTTACCGGGCGCGCACGCGCAGTTTGACGGCGTTGGCCTCGTAGAGGACCGCGAACTCCAGTCCGCCGGGCAGTTCCGGAAGACGCGTCTCCGCAAAGCCACCGCTAAGCGCACCACCGCAGGTCAGAAGGGTGAACGTGTCTCCCAGCCTCGGGGCGTAAGCCTCCACCACCCGCACCTCAAGCACGCCGCCAAGTCTCGCGTTCGCCCGAACGGACACCGCGTCGTGCCGGTCCAGCGCGGCAATCTGGACCAGCAGACGGCCCACGTCCGACTGGGTAAACGAGCCCCCGATTCCGCTGTCGGGATCCTGGCCCACCCCCAGCGCGCCGATCGAGTCACCCCCCGGCGACACCGTGCCCCCGGAATTCGAGAGATCCGCGAGGCATGGACCGGCGCCCTCAAGCTCTCCCCCTTCGAGGTGAAGTCCCTGCAGACACGCCAGGGAACCACCCGAAAGCCGCACCCGGCCGGCGGTCTGCCGCACCCGGGGCAGCCGAAGCCCTCCACTGCGCGTCTCCAGAAGGCCCTGATTGATGACCTGCCCCCCCTGGGCGGCATTGGCGGTTCCCGTCAGACCGTCGCCGGTGCGAAGAGTCCCCTCGTTGATCAGGGTTCCATAAATCCGGAGACCCGTGCCCTCGGGCAAAGGCCAGTCGAGTCCAGGCAAAAGCCGCAGCTCGCCCTCGGTGGTGATTTCCACTTCCCCATCCCCGCTGATCCGCGGCGGCGTGCTGAATTCGACCCTGCCCGGCAATGGATCTTCCGGGAACATGCTGCCGATCTTGAACAGCCCCGTCAGATCGACCGAGGACGCAAACCGCACAGGAACCGAGCTGGCCACCCACAGGGTCTGCAGCCGCGACGGTCCGGTGATTGTGACCGGCGTTTCCGCACGAAGTCGCTGGCTGACCGGTTCGGATCCGGTGAACTCCGTCACGAATTCAGGCAGCTCCACCGGCGTCGCCGAAGCCAGGGTGAGCGTGCCCCAACGCACAACCACGGATCGCGCGCTGAACTCCAGGGGCCGGAACAAAAGGTCGTTGTTGGCCACCTCCAGCCGGTTGAGCCGCACGCGGCCCCCCAGGAAGTGCAGGCGTTCGGACTCCAGCACCGTCAACAGTCCCTGGAGATCCACCAGACCACCGACGACTGGCGCGCCCAACCCGCGGAAGGTCGGCATGCCGATCTGCACATCGCCACCCCCCGTCAGAACAGCATCCGGGGTGGACTCGAAACGGTGACCGGAAATCACCAGACGAGAACCCACCGGAACCACGATGCGTCCACGATTGGTCAGGCCAAACGCCAGCTCCAGGGTTCCCGAATCGACGCTGATCAACCCCTGGTTTTCAGCGAAGAAGTTGGACCACCGGTTCGTGCCACCCGTCGGCGCCACCGCATGGAAGGCGCCACGGTTGATGAACCGCAGGTCCGAGCCAAAGCCGTTGAGCACGCTTCGACCCGCGGACACCATCTCGAATCGTCCCGTCTCCTCGTTCACATATTCGCCTCCCGGGCCCGGGGAGGCATAAAGGGACAGCATCTGGCCGTCGGCGAGCTGCACCCGGGCCTGGCCGGCGCTCCTGAATTCAGCCGCCCGCAGAGTCGGCGTTCCCCGCCCCGACCAGGTCACAGGCCCGCGGATCTCGATCCGGCGGGCGGATTCAAGGCGAGAGCTGTTGGTGATCCACAGCGGACCTTCGAACACCGCCAGATCGTCCACCAGCAGGCCGCCATCCAGGACCAGGGATTCGCGACAGATCAGGCGGCGAAGGTTCAGCGCAAACGCGGGATTGTTCCTGAAGGTCACGACCGGATCCGAAGCCGCTCGATCGATCAGCACACTGGCCCCGCGACGCGGCAACTCCTCGTCCAGCCAGTTCGCCGCCACGCCCCACAACCCATCGACATCACTGATCCACTGGCGGGGTGTCTCCACCGAAAAATCCCACTCCCGCAATCCCGCCAGCACATTCCCCGCCCCGTCCGCCAGCGTCCCCGCCAGGCGCACCCGATACGAACCGGGGGGCAGTGGATTCGCGAAAACCCGGGCCAACGTCCGGACACGCGCTGGAATCTCAAGTTCCCCCCCAACCACGGCATCATCGGCGGTGTCGAAAACGCCATCCGCACCCGGAACAACGACCGCGAGGGAAGCCTCGTTGACCGTCCGGGAATCCAGCGCCTCGGAGAACGTCACCTCCACTCTTCGCACGGATCCAATCCCGGCAATCGCGGATTGTCCGGGGACGATCTCGATCGACCGTGGCGCGGTGAGATCCTGCGTGAGCGGGACCACCAACGGAGCACTTTCCACGGTCACGCCACCGGTCGTTACGGCGCGGGCCGTGAAAACGAGGTTCGTCTCCGTCGCGGTTCGGGCAGGGGAGGTTCCCGAAAAAAGATGGGGATACCTCGGAGTCCGCCCGAGACGACGACCGTTCACGAAAAACTCCACCTGACCCTGATGGCCCCCCGCGAGTGCGGCGCGAAGGGTGTACGGAGCGTGCGCCTCCTGCCCCGGGGGCGCGGTGAAATCCCCCGACAACACCAAAGCCGGCGCGCCACGCGGCGGCAACACGGTGTCGTGGCGGATGACCGTCAGACCCGCCGGTCCATCGGCGACGAAAATCCGGCCCCGATGCCAAACAAGGGCCTGCGCCATTCCGGGAGTGGCATAGGTCGCCATCCGGCGTGAGACGTCCGCGGGATCGCTCACATCGAGAATCCCCACCTCGGACAGACCCGATCGGGGTGGCTGCACAACCGCCGCAAGCCGCTGCTCGTCCAGGAGGGCAAGGTCGAGAACCACGGGTTGTTCACCGACGGGTCGCCCCCGAACCACCCATTCGCCAGCCACCGAAGCGGTCAGGGTCACCAACCCCGAGACGCCCCCCACCACTCCCAGCCTCTCCCCCTCCACCCAAGGACGCCCCCACTCGCCGCCCGGGATGCCGAGATCGGGAAGGGTCACGGTAACCCGCGGAAGAATCCCGTCCGGCATCAGCCCAAACCGTTTGAGCTCGGATCCCACCAGCACGGCGACACCTCCCGGCACCGGCAACAGGGATTCCGCCGAACCCACTTCCGCCCGAAAAATCTCGGTGCCGGAAACGAGGTCACGGGCAAACAGGTTTCGTCCGGAGACATACAAGGCGCGGTCGCGCACAATCGCCATGGCGCCGACGCGACTAAACTCGGCCTGGTTCCAGCGCAGCCGCGGCTGCACGGGATCGGACACGTCGTACAGCCGGATTCCGGTGGAGTCCTCACTCACCAGCAGCAGCCCCGGTCCACCCGCGAGCCGCATGGCCCGCGTCCCGACCATGAGCGAACCCGCGAGCAACGGCGCGTCGGGATCCGTCGACGCGAAGAAATGCAGGCTCCCGGCGGCGGTGACGACGGCCAGGGTCTCCGGTCCGATCTCGGCCAGATCAATGGCATGGCCCGGAACCGGACGGTTGGCCGTGATCCCGTCCGCAGGGCTGCCGCCGGCACCCGTCGGATCACCTCCGACGGCCAGCTCGGAGCGATCATCCCGCCCATCGCCGTCCGTGTCGGCCCGGTCGGGGCGGGAGCCGACAACGGCTTCAATCGCATCAGGCAGGCCGTCCCCGTCGGAGTCGGGAAACCGTCGTCGGTCGCTCACGGAAACGATGGGCACGACGGGAACCACGGTTCGCCGCCCGGGATCGGCTGAGTTGAATTCAAGTCGGCCATAGATGGCCCGGACGGGTTCGTACACCTCGAGAACGAGCGTGCTGCTGGCAAGCACGGGTGGCAGCCGGAACTCACCCGCCCCACTCACCCGGGAGCGGAACACTTCGCCTGCGGAGGACAGCCGGTAAAAGGCTCCGGCCCACGCCCGATCCTCGATCATCCAGCCGGCCACCATGTCAATTCCTCCGCCAAGCCAATCCGCCAGCCGACGACGGACCTCGCGCCCCGCCTCCAGCAGCACGATTGCCTTCGCCCTGGCTTCCCGGACGGCATTCCGGTGTTCGATGGCGCGGCCGCGCAGAGCCAGCAGGCGGGGATCCGTGGACGCCAGGCCGGCACGGCTGCCACCGGTATTGCAGTAGGCGTCCAGTGATGCGACCAGGGCGTTGCCCGAGGTTTCCACCAGACCAAAGGCCAGATCCGTGGCGGAATCCGGATCACGCAGGTCCGTGTCCACCAGCCCGCCCAACTCCAAGCCGGCGTTCTCAAGGGCTTCGAAATCCTCACAACGCTGGTTCGTGGTGGTGCCACGACGGCAGTTGGCGGCGCAGGCCATCGACGAGGCATTGCGGGCGAGGGAAACGCCACATCCCACGACGGCCCCCCCCAGGCGGGTGGGGTCGGCTTCGGAAACAAACGGCTTCGCCAGGTCCGCCATCAACTGCCCGCTCGCATTCAACTGGGCTGCCAACGCCGCAAACCGGTCGCAGGAGGTGGAATCCACACCCGTGGCTTCAGCCATCCGTTCCGTCGTCTCCACCAGGGTGTCGATGTTTCGAATCAGCTCCGTGCCCGCCGAGATCCACTGGTCAATTCCGGCCAGCGAGGCGAGGCAGTCCGTGAGATCCAGTCCAAGGTCCAACGCCTGATCCGCAGCCTCGGGACAGCCGGCCCCCCC
>CAYZAE010000107.1:0-20933 GCA_964476125.1 uncultured Verrucomicrobiota bacterium
TCCGCTCCGTGATCACACTGATGCCCGGCACCTGCAACATCAGGACCATCATCTGCGCCTGCACGTCTGTCGGGAAACCCGCGTACGGCTGGGTCGTGATCTCCACCGGCTTCAACCGGCCCCGACCCCGCTCCACCACCAGGTCCGGCCCGCTTCGCTCCACCTTCACCCCCACCTCCCGCAGCTTGTCCAGAACCGCCCCGAGATGATCCGGCCGCGCGCCCTTCAGCACCAGGCTGCCCCGCGTCACCGCCGCCGCCACCGCAAAGGTCGCCGCCTCAATTCGGTCCGGGATCACCTCGTGGTCCGCACCGTGCAACTCCTTCACCCCCGTCACCGTCACCGTCGGACTTCCAGCCCCCTGGATCCGGGCCCCCATGGAGTTCAGAAAATTCGCCAGATCCACCACCTCGGGCTCGCACGCCGCGCTCTCAATCACCGTCACCCCCTCCGCCAGCGCCGCCGCCATCATGACGTTGCCCGTGCCCAGAACGGTCGGCCCGACCCGCCCCCCCATGAAAACCTCCGCGCCCGACAACCGCGGCGACTGCCCCACCACATACCCCTGCCGGATGTCGAACTTCGCCCCCAGCGCCCGCAGCCCCTTCAAGTGCAGATCAATGGGACGCGCCCCGATCACACAACCCCCCGGCAACGCAACGCGCGCCCGCCCCAGGCGCCCCATGAGCGGCCCCAGGATGCAGATCGATCCCCGCATCTTCCGAATGAGCTCGTAATCCCCGAACTCCCGAACCTGCGCCGCCTCAATGGTGACGGTGCTCCCCTCGAATTCCACCTTCGCGCCCAGCGACTGGAGGATCTCCCCCATGAACCGGACGTCACTCAGGTCCGGCACGCGCCGGATGACGCACCGCTCCCGCGTGAGCAGGGCCGCCGCCATGATCGGCAGCGCCGCGTTCTTGCTCCCGCTCACCATGATTTCGCCCCGCAACGGCCGACCACCTCGGATCTCAAATGCATCCATCGCTGTCCCTTCGCTCCATCCTGCTCGTGTGTTCCCTCATCCGGCTTCCAGCCCACCCCCACCCGGCTCCCAGCCACCCCGTGGGTTCAGGCAGCCACCCCCGGCACCACCCGGGGTTCCGCCATGAGAAATCGTTCGCGGCCACTGTAGTCCTTATGCCGCTCCGCCACAATCCAACCCGCCGTCTCCAGCACTGACACCACCGCCGGCCCCTGGCCATCGCCGAATTCCCACAACATCGCCCCGTCAGGCTCAAGCCTCGACCTCATCTCCACGGCCAGACGCCGGTAAAACTCCAGTCCGTCAGCCCCGCCGTCGAGTGCAACCTTGGGATCAAACTCGCGCACCTCAGGTTCCAGACCAGCAATCTCCCCCGTGGGGATATAGGGGGGATTCGACACCACCAGATCGAAGCGCTCGCCCTCCGCCAGTCCCCCGGCGCCATCCCCCTCCCAAACCCGCACCCGCTCCGACACCCCGTGGCGGGCAACATTTCGCCGCGCCAGTTCCGCCGCCGCCGGCGAAATATCCAACGCAACCACCCTCGCCTGGGGCACCCGGACCGCCAGGGTCACCGCCAGACACCCTGTTCCGGTCCCCCAGTCCAGCACCCGCGCACAACCCTCCCGGCCGCCCCCCGCCGAAAGTCGCTTTCCCAGCCATTGCCAGCCCCGCTCCGCCAGCAGCTCGGTTTCCGGCCTCGGCACCAGCGCCCCGGGCCCCACCTCGAACTCCAATCCGCAAAACACCGCCGTCCCCAGAACATGCTGCAAGGGCTCCCGGCGTCCCCGCCGACGAACCGCCTCGCGAACCTTCCCCAACTCCGCCTCCCCCAGCACCCGCTCGAACTGGAGATACAATTGCAGCCGCGGCACCCCCAGGGACGCAGCCAGGATCCATTCCACCTGCAACCGCGCCGACTCCACACCGCGCTCCGTCAGGAACGCCGTGCTCTTCTGAATGACTTCGAGCAGCCGCACGACGGGCAACTAGCACTTGCTGCCCCCCCGCCGCAAACTTAACCTGCTGCCATGCGTTTTCGACACGCCCTCCAGCACCAAGGGCTGGCAGGCCTCCTTGCCGCCGCCCTGCCCCTTTTTGCCGCCGCCGCCCAAAGCGTCGATCCCGCCATCGTCGGCGAACGTCTCCAACGCCTCAACGCCACCGTCGAATCCCTCGAACTCACCGCCGCCAGCCAAAGGCGCCAGATCGAGGCCCTCTCCAACGAACTTCACAAGGTCCGCGAGGAAACCAACCGCGAACTCACCGCCCGCGGCAACCAACGCCCCTGGGCCGAGGACATCAAACGCCACGACACCGACCTCAAACGCCTGGCCGACGCCATTGCCGAGGTCGACCGCAAGCGCGTCGCCGACCACGAACAGGTGCTCAAAATCCTCGGCGAACTTCGCAAATCCATCACCACCCTCGCCGAAACCCCACCCGCCCGCGTCTCCCCACCCAAATCGACCTCCGAAACCCGCGAACCACGCTCCGGAAACCCGGGCCGCTCCCGCCCCGATACCGGCTCCGACAAAACCGACAAGCCCGACAAGTCCGAGGACGCCCCCGCGGTCAAGGCGGTGCCCTACACCGTCGGCAAGGGCGAATCCCTGGGAATCATCATCGACGGATTCAATGCCGACGCGAAAAAGAAGGGGTACCAGACCCTGTCGGTCCAGCAGGTCATGAAGTTCAACAAGATCAGCAACGCCAATCGCGTCCGCGAGGGCATGGTGCTGAACCTGCCGCTCTATCCCAAGGCGGAGAAGCCATGACCCGCTTCCTGCGCAAACTCCACCTGCACCTGGGAGTCTTCTTCTCCCCGCTCCTGCTCTTTTTCATCCTCACCGGATGGTATCAGACGGCCAACCCGGACCGGCGTAAGGGCGTGAATGACTCCGACGACTGGGCCAGCCGCCTGGCTCGCGTCCATGTCGAGCAGTACTTCCCCAGCAAGGCCGCCGAGGGCTACTCCACCAAACTGTTCACCGCCCTGGTCGTGGTGATGTCCATCGCCCTCTCAATCACCATCCTGCTCGGGGTCTACCTCGCGTTCCGCTCCCTCAAGAATCCCTGGCTGGTCGCTCTGTCCTTTTTGCTGGGCATTGGGGTTCCGGCACTTATCCTCCGCCTCTCCCAAACGCGGTGAGCAAGGAACACACTCTCATCCTTGTCTGCACGGGGCTTCTTGCGGCTCCGTTGCTGCTGCATTTGATCTGCCTCCTCTTCGCGGAATATCGGCTCGGAAGGCACGAAGTCGAAGTCCTGCTCTTCAACCGTGTCATCCGCCGCGTCGCACTCAATCAAATCGACGACGTCATCGTCGGCGCCCGTTTCCCCAGCGAACTCTGGCCCTCCCGCTGGTTCCTCCAAAGCCGGTTTCTCAGCATTCGGAAAAAGCGCGGACTGTTCCGGTACCTCGTGATCTGCCCAAAGCACCCGGACCAACTCCGCGCCAACATCTACTTCGCGCTCGGCTGGAATCCCCACGATAACGCGGAGCCCTGACGCAGCGGCCCTCCCACCCGCCTTCCACTTCACCCCCCCCGCCGGCGTCGCGCTCCGTCCCAGGGATTCAATGCCGGCTGACCCGGTAAAACCGCGTCTCGGCCGAAGGCTCAGGAACTTCCACGTACCGGCCCACATCCTCCACGAACGCGGTCTCCTCCATCACCGGCTCGTAATCCCCCCCAACCGTTTCCCCCCGCCACACGCGGTAACGCCGACCCGACTCCGCCGGCCATTCCAGGACCACGCCCCCCTCGCCATCCCACCGGACCTTCAACCGCACCGCGCCCCCACCCGAAATCCCTTCCCCCGACTCCCTCGGCAGGTACGGCGCGCCCTCCACACGCCGCCCCGGCGATAACGGCGTCGCCGCAACCGAATCGTGCGCCACAAAGGGCCCGGTTCCCTCCGGAAACCGCGTCAACGCCGCCGCAGCCGCCACCCCGCCCGCCGCGTAAACGACCCGAAACACGAGATTCGTCGCCGCGTTGTACAGCGCGATGACGTCCCCGTCGTTGTTCAACGACAACCCCACCACACCCTCTCCCGCCGCCACGGTCGCCACCTCAACTTTCGGCGCGGAGGTTCCCGGCAACCCTCCGTGCAACACCAGCGACTGCCCCGCACCGACCCACGTCGTCGTCACAAACCGATGCCGCCACCCCGTGGAATCCCGGAAACGCCAACCCTCCAGATTCACCGCCGTCGACCCGAAGTTCACCAGCTCAAGATACTCATCATGCTGGGTCGGCCGTGGCGACGGGGGATCGCGCCGCAGCGGATTGTAGGTGGGCAGCGTGGATACCCCGGTCGGGTTCGGCAGGAACTCCGTCAGCACCACGGCCCGCTCCCCAGGTGTGGGGACATGAACTCTCCACGTCTGCCCATTCGTGGCGGTCCCCTGAATCACCCGCAAGACAGGTTCCAGACGCCGCCCCGACAGGGAACCGTCGGCCGTCAGGACAAACAACGCCATGGAGGGTCCCGTGAGTTCTCCGGGCGTCGGCACGGTCACCCACCCGGAGCCCACAGGCAGCCCGGCAGGCGCCTCCACCTCCACCCGGTACGGCCCCGCCCCGGGGGATCCCACGTCCACCTGGATCTCCAGGCGTTCCCCCGGCCCGAGCACCTGGTCGGGAAAGGTGTTGGTCGGCGCATCCCCGGGCCGCACCAGGTCCGCGAGCCGACACTCGTACCGGATCGCCGGCGGCTCGCCCGCCCCTGATCCGCCCCCACCCCCCATCCGTTCCCCCGCCACCGTCACCATGTCCAAACGCCACGTCCCCGCCGCGCTGTAGTTCCCATTCACCGCGGCATAGCGTCCCCCCGCGTCGAAATCCGAAACCATCCGGATCCCGAACTTCGGATTGTCCGCCACCGCCGCCACCGCCGAGAGGTCGGCCACCAGCCCGTTCGTGAACACGCCTCCGCTCGCCAGCACGAACCTCGGCCCGTCGACATACGTGTTCCCATCCACCGTGTACTGGGTCTGCAGCACCCGGCTCGCCGTGTTGCTGGGCCGGAGATCGAAACGCACCACCACGTTGGTGTGGCCCACCGTGCTTGTCCGAAACTCAACCCCCGCCGTCCGCGCACCCACGGCCTGCACCGGAAAACCGGACAGGTTCCAGGCCGTGTCCGCCTCCGTCTCCGGATCCGAGGATCCCGCCCCTCCCGCCAGGGTCACCGTCACCGCCCCCACCGGCAACGCGTCGCCGGCTCCCAGCTTCGGCGGCGGACTGTTGGTGGCCGTCGATCGGTTGAAATCCCACAGCGTAATGACCGGACTCGCCGACCACCCCACCTGGGCGCAAAGCATCCCCATGAGGACATAGGTCCCCCCAATCCATCGGTTCTTCATGTTCTAACCTCCTCCTTGGCGGCGAACGGAAGTGTCCGCCGGCGCGCCCTTCAGCCACGTCCACAGAGCCGGAGGCAATCCAGGAATGAAAAAATCTTCAAACCCCGGGGTGCCCTCCTGATCCCAGGCCGTCCACCGCACGGGGCCGTGCCTCCCGAAGTTGTGGGTGGCGGTTGTCGCGCTGCGACAACCCCTGGGAGCGTCGGCGTCTCGCCGGCCTGTTCGTTCGAGTGCGCTGGCATCCCGTCGACTTGCACCAGCCAGCCGGCGAGACGCCGGCGCTCCCACAGGGTTCATTCCTCCCCCGATCTCCAGGTACCGCTGGACGCGGCGCTACTCGTCGCAGTGCGATGAGTTCCACCACGAACAAACGGCGGATGCGCGGCGGCACCGGGACCGCCCTCGCCCCGTCGCTTGCCTCGCCCTCCGCCCCATGACTAGCCTGCCGCAACCGATCCGAAACTCTTCATGGCCTCTCCCGAAACGACCCGCTTTCTCTCCGGGGTGATCGAAGGATTCTACGGCCCACCCTGGGCCCAAAGCGAACGACTGGAACTGTTCGACTGGATGGCCGCCTGGGGACTCAACACCTACTTCTACTGTCCCAAGGACGATTGGAAACAGCGCGCGATCTGGCGTGAATCCTACTCGGACGCCGAAGCCGACATCCTGCGGGAAATGATCCGCGCGTGCTCCTCACGCGGACTCCACTTCATCTACGCTCTGAGCCCCGGGCTCGACATCCGCTACAGCAGCGAGGCCGACCTCGACCATCTGCGCCAGCGTTTCGAGCAGATGCTCGGACTCGGCTGCACCCACTTCGCGCTGCTCTTCGACGACATCCCCGACCGACTCGATCCCGCCGACGTTTCCCGCTGGGGATCGCTTGCCGCCGCGCAGGCGCACGTCGCAAACACACTGCTCGACTGGACACTCCAACGCAGTCCAGGAGCCCGGTTTCTGTTCTGTCCCACGCCCTACTGCGGCCGCATGGCCGCCGCGAAACTCGGCGGACCCGATTATCTCCCCACCCTCGGCACCCACCTGGCCCCGGGCATCGACATCCTCTGGACCGGACCCGAAATCATCTCCCGCGAGATCACCGTCGAACACGTGCGTGAACTCGCCGCGATCCTGCGACGCAAACCGCTGATCTGGGACAACCTCCACGCCAACGACTACGACGGCCGCCGCTTCTTCTGCGGCCCCTACTCAGGCCGGCCCCGGGAAATCCTTTCCGAAGTCGCGGGAGTGCTCACCAACCCCAACTGCGAATTCCAACTCAACTACGTCGCCTTCCGAACCCTCGCCGCGTTCATCCGCGACCCCGGTCCCTGGAATCCACGCGCCGCCTATCTCGACGCCCTGCGGGAATGGCACGCCCATTTCGCCACCTGCGGATCCAACCCCATCGCCTTCGACGACCTCGTGCTGCTCGGGGATTGTTACTACCTCCCGTACGAGGACGGTCCCGAGGCCGGCCGGTTGTTCGCGGGCATCGACGCCTTGCTCGCCTCCGATCCCACGGGCTGGGGCGACCGGGCCGCCGAGTTCAGGACGATCGCCCTCCGGCTGCGCGACGTCTGCGCCCGCATAGCGGAACTGCGTCGACGTCCGCTCTTCTACGCCCTCGGCCGGCGCGTCTGGGAATTGCGCGAGGAAATGGATCTTCTCGAACGCTATGTCTCCCTCCGGGCCGCGAATCCGGATCCCGCCTGTCGCATCGGCTCCGACTTCCACCTTCCCGGCACCTACCGCGGCGGGTTCGTTGCCCGTCTGCAGTCCCTGCTCCGCCAGACCGCCGCGGGCGATTTCACTCCCACCCACCTCCCCTCAAGCCCCCCGTGAGCGATTTCAACATCCGCCCCTACCGACCAGGTGACGAACCCGGCGCCAACCACGTCTGTCTCAAGACCGGCGACCACGGGAAGGACGGGGAACCATTCTATCGCGAGGACCCCGATGCCCTGGGACGGATCTTCGTCGAACCCTACCTGGCCTTCGAACCGGACCTCAGCCTGATTCTTGAGGATGCCGGCGGGATCTGCGGCTACGCACTCGGCGCGTTCGATTCCCGGACGTTCTACGAACGCTACGACAAGGAATGGCGACCGCGTCTGTGCGCCCGGTTCCCGGACCCGCAGGGCGACCCGGCCACCTGGTCGCGCGTCCAGACCGTCTACCACGGGTATCATCACCCCGATTACTTCTGCCCCGAGCCCTACGCCGCCTACCCCGCCCATCTGCACATCGACCTGCTCGAACGCGCCCAGGGCCGCGGACTCGGACGCCGCATGATGGAACAGGTCATGACCGAACTCCGCCGGCGCGGATCCCCGGGCGCCCACCTCGGCGTCAGCATCCTCAACCAACCCGCCCCCGGCTTCTACCGCCGCCTCGGCTTCCACGAACTGGTGCGCGTCGGAACCGAAACCGACGGCTGCATCTACATGGGAATGGCCTTCGCGTGAGCGCCTTCACCGGCTTCCTCAACCGGCACCTCGTCCCGGCCCTCAACGCCGCCAGCGAGAACACCTACCTGGCCGCCATCCGCGCCGGCATGGTCTCCGTCGTCCCCCTCACCATCATCGGCGGCCTGTTCGTCGTCCTCGCCTTCCTCCCCATCCCCGGCTGGGACGTGCTCGTCGCCCCCTACGTCAAAGGCTCGTTCAACCTCGCCAGCAGCGAAATCTCGGACGCCTCCGCTCTCGCCACCCGACTCCAGGCCGCCACCGATCCCCTCGCCGCCCAGCTCAAACCCCGGCTCTCCGAAGCCACCCGCGTCGCCCTCGCCTCCTGGAAAACCACCGATCCCGTGCCTGAATCCCTCCAGGCCGCACTCGCCGAGGATCTGGACGTGGTCATCCATGGCGATTCGATCTGGAACGAACCCCTGTTCGCCGGCGTCCAACTCCGGCCCGAGGTCCGGAAACTGGCCGCCTCCCAACCCGCCGCCGGCCCCGAACGAATCCGGCTCAACCGGCTGCTGCTGGAAGACGCCTTCGACGGCGCCCTCTCCAAGGATCACCTTCAGCTGCTGCTGATCCCCTTCACCGCCACCTTCGGCGTGCTCGCGGTCTTCGTCTGCTTCGCCATCGGCTACGACCTCGGCCAGCGACTGAAACAGGAGGCCATCGTCAGCGCCTCCATGGCCACGCTCGTCTTCCTCATGATCCAGCTCGACCCCGGATCACTGTCCCTCGCCATGGACGGCCTCGGCTCGAAAGGCCTCTTCACCGCCATCCTCATCGCCATCGTCACCGTCCGGGTCCAGAAATTCTTCGGCGACCACAACATCGTGGTGAAACTGCCCAGCAGCGTTCCGCCCATCGTCTACGAGACCTTCGTCTCCCTCACCCCGCTGCTCTTCCTCCTGCTCACCTTCTGGGTCATCCGCTTCGTGCTGGGCGTGGACATCAACGCCGTGCTGCAAAGCGCCTTCAAACCACTCGTCTTCGCCCTCAACACGCTCCCCGGAATCCTGGTCTATGCGTTCCTGGTCACCCTGCTCTGGTCCGTGGGCATCAACGGCGACAACACCATGGACGCCGTGGTCGCCCCGATCTTCCTCCAGTACCTCGCCGAGAACGTTGAGGCCATGACCCACGGCCAGCCCCTGCCCAACATCACCGCCTACGGCTTCTTCACCGTCTTTGTGAACGTCGGCGGCACCGGCGCCACCATCGCCCTCGCCCTGATCCTGATGAATTCGAAGGACCCCGGGTTCCGCAAGGTGAGCCGGCTCTCCCTGCCCACCCAGGTGTTCCAAATCAACGAACCGATCTTCTTCGGCATCCCGATCGTGCTCAACCCGGTGTTCATGATCCCCTACATCCTGAACGCCCTCATCCTCACCGCGTCATCCTACCTGCTCATCGACTGGGGCATCCTCCGGAAACCGTTCGTCAACCTGCCCTGGACCACACCCCCCATCATCGGCCATTACCTGGTCACCGGCGGCGACTGGAAGGCCGCCGTCTGGGGCGTGATCTCGATCCTCATCGCCATGGCGGTCTACTACCCGTTCGCCAAGGCCGCCGAACGCCAACGGCTCGCCCCCAAAAAATCATGACCCCGGTCAGCCCCTGCGCCCGCCCATGCCCCACGGCGCTGTCGTCCACTTACTCTCCGGCAAAGCAGTACAGCGTTCGCTCCCCACGGATCAGCAACCGCCCCCCCACCGCCACCGGCGATGCCACCACCCGCTCGCCGAGGTCGTTCTCCGACAACAACTGGAACCGGTCGCCCGCCTCCGCCACGAAGATCTTCCCGTCCTCGCGCGCCGCAACCAACCGACCCGAGGCCAGCAGCGGCGACGCATAGTAGTTCGCGCTCGCACGCGGGAGTTGGTCCTTCCATACGGTCTTGCCGGTGGACGCCTCCAGCGACTCCACCTCGCCGCGATCCCTCAACACCACCACCCGACCGCCGGCCGCAGCGGGAGTCGGCACGAAGGCGCCCACGTCGTCGCGCTTCCACACCCGATGCGTGGCCGTGACATCGCCGCTGCCTCCAAGCCGGATGCCGTGGAGTCTTGGATCGGTCCGATCCGCGCGCCCGGTCGGCACCACCGCGATGTCCCCCACCACCACCGGCGTGGCCACCGCCGGCCAGTTGGGTTTGCTCTCCGGATTGAAATTCCCGCAGTCCCACAACACCGCGCCATCCTTCGGATCGTGTGCACTCAGATGGAGCCCGCCCCAGACCAGCAGAGCCTCGCGTCCCTGATGCTGGATGACCAGCGGTGTGGAGTAACCATGATCGCCTTCCACCGGTGTCTTGTGGTTCCTCGCCGCCTTCCAACGCAGCGCCCCCGTCGAGGGATCAAACGCCGCCAGCCACGACTCGCCTTCGTGCATCCGCGCCACGATCACCGATCCTCCCGCCAGCACCGGGGAGGTTCCGAAGTCCCAGTACAACGAGGTTTTCCCATACGCCTCCACCAGATTGGTCTGCCACCGGATCTTTCCGGACAGCTCCACCGAGGCCAGCGTTCCGCTCTTGAAGGAAACATAGATGCCCTGGCCATCCGCCACCGCCGAGGGATTGCAACCCGAACCGTTCCGGTGCTTGCCAGGATCCTCCGTGCCAAAGGTCGTCCGCCACACCTCGCGGCCTTCGAGATCAAACGAAAGCACCGCGTCCCGCCGCTCCACCGGTGCCGTCAGGAGAATGCGATCCCGCCACACAATGGGGGTCGAACACCCCTTGCCAGGGAGCGGCGTCCTCCAAACCGCCTGCGCCGTCTCCAGCTTCGCAGGATATCTCCCCTCCTCCGTGCTGCCCTGATCCGTCGCCCCCCGCCAGCGCGGCCAGCCCGGCGAAGCGCCCTGGGCTGCAACGCCCAACACGAGCGAAACCAGTGCCACCACGCACCCGCCCCGGACCGGCCCCGGCGCTGAGTCCCTCCCCGGTCGGATCCCCCAGCGAGGCGCGAACACCGCCGGGTTCCCATCACGATCCCGATCCCCGCAGGCACGGCGGACCCGGGTCTCTCCAAGATTCAAGGTCATGCCGGTCAGCCTGCCGAATCGCCCCCCCTCCGGACAAGCCCACCCCACAGCCCTCAGTGATCCGACCAGACTCAGGAATAGAGCTATCCCAGATTCCCGTTTTCAGCGCATAGTGACCCTCCGGCCGCAATTCGGCGTCCGGCCAAAACGATTTTCCATGCTCGCAATCCGAGATCTCAAGATGGTGCTGGGCGGCAGAACGCTGTTCGAAAACGCCTCGCTCAAGGTCAACAGCGGTGAACGCGTCGCCCTCGTCGGCCCCAATGGCGCCGGCAAATCCACCCTCTTCTCCATCATCCTTAAGGAATCCGAACCCGAGGCCGGCGCCGTCGAACGCGATCCCTGGACCATGATCGGCTACCTCCCCCAGGAGAGCGAAGCCGTCGGGAACGAGACGGTTCTCGAGGTCGCCACCGGACGCACCACCGAACTGCCCGCACTCGAACAACGCCTCCGCGACCTGGAGGCCGCCGGCGACGTCGCCGGCGCCGAATACCTCGAGGCCCACGCCAAACACGACGCCCTCAACGATCCCCAGGTCGAGGCCAAAGCCCGCAAACTCCTCGCCGGACTCGGATTCCGTGAGACCGACTTCAACCGCCCCGCCCGCGAAATGAGCGGCGGCTGGATCATGCGCGCCCACCTCGCCCGGCTCCTGGTCATCGAACCCGACCTGCTGCTCCTCGACGAGCCCACCAACCACCTCGACCTGCTCTCCCTGCTCTGGCTCCAGAACTACCTCAAGAGCTACGCCGGCGCCCTGCTCATGATCTCCCACGACCGCCAGTTCATGGATGAGGTCGTCGATCAGGTCCACGAAATCGCCGAACGCCGGCTCGTCGCCTACACCGGCAATTACTCGGACTTCCTCCGTCAACGCGAGGAACGCTACGAACAACAACTCGCCGCCCACAAAAATCAGCAGAAGGAAATCCAGTCGCTGCGCGAGTTCGCCGACCGCTTCCGCGCCGTGCCGTCCAAGGCCTCCCAGGCCATGGCCAAGCTCAAACAGATCGAGCGCATGGAGATCATCCCCAAGCCGTCCGCCCCCCGGAAACCGGTCCGCATCCAGATCCCCGTCCCCCCGCGCGGCGGACAACGCGCCGTCGCCCTCGAAGACATCCACATGGCCTACGGCGACCACAAGGTCTACTCGGGCCTCGACCTCATCATCGAACGCGGGGAACGCACCGTGCTGGTCGGCCCCAACGGCGCCGGGAAATCAACGCTGCTCAAGATCCTCGCCGGAGTCGTCGACTTCCAGAAGGGCGAACGCAAGCTCGGGCACAACGCCAAGATCGGCTACTACAGCCAGCACCGCACCGGCACCCTCGACCCCAACAAGACGGTGTTCGAGGAGGTCATGACAACCGCCGTCGCCCTCAAGGAGGAGGACGCCCGCGCGCTCCTCGGCTCGTTCCTCTTTTCCAAGGACGACATCAACAAGCCGACACACGTGCTCAGCGGCGGTGAAAAAAGCAGGCTCAACCTGATCAAGTTCCTCGTCGACCCGCCCAACCTCCTTCTCATGGACGAGCCAACCACCCACCTCGACATCCAGACCGTCGAATCCCTCACCCTCGCCCTCGAACGCTACGAAGGCACACTCGTCTTCATCTCCCACGACGTTCACTTCATCCGCCGGCTCGCCACCAAGGTGCTCCACGTGCGCGACGGCAAGGTCACCTCCTACCCCGGCGGCTATCAGTATTTCCTCGAAAAAACCGGCACCCACCGCAACCCCCGCGCCGCCCTCACCGCCGCCTGAGGGCTCACCGGATCAGATCCTCGCCCTTCCCCAGCCCGCCCACCGTCCAGTCGAGGTTGTGGTCGCCGTACGGCGCCGTCCTGTTCAAACGGCGATACACGACGTACTCCGAGTGGTTGTCCACAAACAAAAGAGGAAACCCCTCCCTGCCGTGCGCCATGTTCCGGTCGCCGATGTTCCCGAACTCCGGCTCCGCAAAACACGAGATCATCGCCTTCTTTGAGGGGAACCCCACCTCCGTCGTCGAACGCTGCGTAAGCTTCGGCGTCAGGGTGTCGTCGTTGTAGAACTGGTGATAGTAATAGTACGAGTTCGGGAACGGCAGCTCGTTCGTGGTCATCCCGCTCCCCGCCCCGTTCACCCGCGTCCACGCAATGTTCCACGCCACCCCCTTGTCCCCGGGACACACATAGAAACTCCGCCCGTTGGTGCTGATGTACGGATCCATCATCCGCAACAAATCCACGAACGGCATCTTCGGCCACGCCCGACCCGAGTACGGAAACCTGTCGCCGTTGTCCCCCGTGTACAGCGACATGCCGATCCCGATCTGCCGCAGGTTCGACAAACACCGCGCCGTCACGGCCTTCGTCTTCGCCCGGCTCAACGCCGGCAGGAGCATGCTCGCCAGAATCGCAATGATCGCGATGACCACCAGCAACTCGATCAGCGTGAACGCCCGACACCGCCGTTCCTCCGCCGCCCGCCGCAACAAGCTCAAGGTCTTCATCTCATGGACTCCATCAGGCCAATGCTCCGCGCCGACCCGGCGCTCTGGGATTAAGTGCATCCCACCACCCCACTGTTTTCCGGTCAACGGTCCGGTTCCGGTCCCACGCAATCTCCGCGATTGACCGGCGCGGAATGAAGTCTATGGAAAACCGCACCATGCGCCGCCCGCTCCGCCTGCTCGCCCTCGCCCTCAGCCTCGGCGCTGCCGGCTACTGGGCCGCGACCGGCGCCTCCCCCGGCTGGAGCAAGACTTCGGTCCCGATCAGGACCCTCGACGAAATCACAGGCATCGAAGCCATCACGTACGAGGCCCGGTTCGTTCCCGGCGTCGATTTCCTCGGCGCCATACTCGCCGCAGCCGCGCTGCTCTACGGAGTCTCGTATCGCTTTCGCCCCAAATCCTCCGCCAACCTCAACCCCACAAATCCATGAAATACACCTCCCTGACCGCCCTGTCCCTCACCCTGCTCGCCCTCACCCCCGTCACCCCCGCGTTCGCCGCCTCCCAATCCTTCGACTTCAAGGATCCCAAGGGCGTGAACAACGTGGTCTTCAAACTCGACGCCCCGCTTGAAGCCATCAGCGGCAGCGCCAGCGGGATCTCCGGAACCATCTCCTTCGACCCCGAACAACCCGCCGCCACCCGCGGCAAACTCACCGTCACCACCGCCTCCCTCACGGTCCCCAACTCCGTCATGAAGGACCACATGCTCGGCGCCCAGTGGCTCGACGTCGCCAAACATCCCGAGATCATCTTCGAAGCCAGTGAACTGAAAAACACCAAGGTCTCCGGGGACACCGTCACCGGCGAGGCCCATGGCAAGCTCACCCTCAAGGGCGTCACCAAGGAGATCACGGCCCCCGTCAAACTGACCCTGCTCAAGGACAAGCTCGGACAGCGCGTGCCCAACCTGAAGGGCGACCTGCTCGTCCTCCGCTCCACCTTCACCATCAAGCGCACCGACTTCGGCATCAACCCCGGCGCTCCCCAGGACAAGGTCTCCGACGAAATCGAACTGACGCTGGCCGTCGCCGGAGCCGCTCCGCGCTAAGTGAGCCCGTTCGCCACGTCCCCGGAACCCCGCGCCCCCGGTCCCATGGCCGCATTCGCCCCCTCCCCACGCTTCATCGAGGCGCTCCGCCGCTTCGATGAAGCCAATGCCCAGGATCCGAATCGCGATTCCGACAACGGTTGCGAGCACCCCCGCGAATGGCTCTACGCCCAGCGACTCAGCGCGTGGGTGCTCAAACTCGCCCCCGACGCCTCCGAACCCCTCCGTCTCGCCGCGCGGTGCCAACATCTGCGCCGCTGGGAAATCCCCCGCGACACCTACCCCGCCGACCGTCCCGGATACCTGCGCTGGCGGAAGGACCTTCGGCAGTTCCACGCGCGCCACGCCGCCGAGATTCTCACCGCCGTCGGTTACGAACCCGAAACCCTCAACCGGGTACGCAGCCTCAATCTCAAGGAGAACCTCGGAAAGGATCCCGAACTTCAGGTGCTCGAAGACGCCCTTTGCCTGGTCTTTCTCGAGTTTCAATTCGCCGACCTCGCCGGCCGCTCCGAGGAAGGAAAAATGGTCAACGCCGTCCGCAAATCCTGGGGAAAGATGTCAGCCGCTGGCCACGCCGCCGCGCTGACCCTGACCTACGGCAACCGCGAACAAGCCATCCTAGCCCTCGCCCTCTCCTCCGCAGAACCAACTCCCGAAGCTCCCAACCGCTAACGCGACCGCACTCCCGCCTCCCGCCTCCCGCCTCCCGCCCCCAGACGCCAGACGCCAGACGCCAGACGCCAGACCCACGACTCACGCCCTTCGTGCCCAGCGCAATTTCGCCGGCGACGACCGCGGATTCGCCCGGCGCTCCTCGGGTGACGGACGAATCACCTCGGGCGCGATCTCCGAGTAGAGCCCGTCCCTGAGTCCCGATTCGAACGCCCGCTTCACCCGCCGGTCTTCTCCGGAATGGAAGGTGAGAATCGCCACCCGCCCCCCCGGCTTCAAACAGCCGGGCAGATGGCGGAGCAGGGTTTCCAGCGCTGAAAATTCGTCGTTCACCGCGATGCGCACCGCCTGGAAAACCCGGCGCACTGACAGATCCGCATCCGCCTCAGCCACCGCAGGCAGGGCCGCCCGAACCGCCAGCCCCAGCTCCCGGGTGGTCCTGAACTTCCGCCCGGCTAACGCCTGGGCAAGCAGGGCCGCCCTCGGTTCATCGGCGTTCTCCTCCAACATCCGCACCAGCGCCTCGGGCCGAACCCGTTCCAGGAAGGCCCCCGCCGTCTGCCCGCGCTCCGGATTCATCCGCATGTCCAGCGGGCCCTCGAACTTCACCGAAAATCCCCGCGCCGGATCGTCGATCTGCATCGACGACAACCCCAGATCCGCCAGCACCAGATCCGCCCCCCCCACCCAGCCAGCCCGCTCCAACGCCTGCGGCAATCCCGCGAAATTACTGCGCTCCACCCCAAGCACGTCCTCCCCGAACCCGGCCTCCCGCAACCGTGCCTCCGTGCGCGGCAACTGGACCGGATCCGCGTCCAATCCCAACAACCGGCCCCCGGGCTGAACCCGGGGAATCATCTCCTGCGCGTGGCCGCCGAATCCCAGCGTGCAATCCACCGCCCGCTCTCCCGGTTTCGGGGCGAGGACTTCAAGAATCTCCGCCACCAGAATCGGCCGATGCGTCCCCGCCGGCGTCTTCCCCGAAGCCAGCACCTTGGCCACCGTCTCCGCGTACCGCTCCGGATTCCGCTCCTTGTACTTCTCCTCGAAGCGCCGGGGATATTTCCCGGAATACCTCACGCGCCGCCGGTGCAGGACCGGTGGATCACCCGCCGCACCCGCACCCGCGCCCGCACCTGCGCCAGGCTCCGGACCGGAATGGTTCGACTCGCTCATCCCACGGGCTCCGCGATCAGGTCGTAATCGGTGTGCCCCACGATCTTCACCCGGGCAAACGTGCCAGCGGCCACATCGCCACGCACATACACCCGTCCGTCAATGTCCGGGGCGTCCGCCTCGCCCCGCGCCACCTGGAACTTCTTCCCCGACGTCCCCTTCGCCACCCCGTCCCCTTCCCGGATCGCGCCGTGTTCCCAGGAAAAGACATTCGCCTGACGCAACTGCTGTTCCCGGGCCGAACCTTCCACCAGCACACGCATCGTCTTCCCCACGAACCCCGCCGAAACCTCTCGCGCCACCTCGTGCTGCGCCGCCATCGCCAGGTCGCGGCGCTTCTGCCGAAGGCTCATCGACACCTGCTTCTCCATGCGACCCGCCACCGTCCCGTCCTCCTGCGAATAGGCGAACACCCCCAGCCGTTCGAACCGCGTCTCGCGGATGAAATCCAGCAGGGTCTCGAAGTGCTTCGCGGTCTCCCCGGGGAATCCCACGATGAAGGTCGTCCGCAGCGCAATGCCCGGAACACCCGCCCGGATCCGGGCAATGAGATCCCGGATGTAAGCTCCGGTCGTCTCCCGCCGCATCCGCGTCAGCATCTCGTCATGAATATGCTGCAACGGCATGTCCACGTACCGCACCACCTTCCGGCACGACGCCAGGGTCGCGATCAACTCGTCCGTCCAATGCGCCGGATGCGTGTACAGCAAACGCACCCAGAAATCCCCCTTCAATCCATCCAACTCCTTCAACAACGTCGACAACGTCGTCGCCCCCGCCGGCAGGGCCTTGGTCGCCGCACCGAATTTCTCCGGCGACGCAATCGCCCGACTGTGGTCCTTCCGCAGATCGAGGCCGTAATACGTCGAATCCTGCGAAATGAGGTTCAGCTCCTTCACCCCGTCCGCAATCAACCGCCGGGCCTCCTCCACCACGTCCGACTGCGTCCGGCTCCGATGGCTGCCCCGCATGCGCGGAATGATGCAGAAGCTGCACGGATGATTGCAGCCCTCCGCGATCTTCACATAGGCGAAGTGCGAGGGCGTCAGACGGAACCGCGGCGTGTCCCAGTGCGGCACGTAGTTCGGACGGACGTGCACCTGAACGGTTTCCTCCGCCGCCTTCGGAGGGACAACCACCTGGCGGGTCTTTCCGAATTTGTCCGTCCCGCGAAGTCCCTCCGCATGGTCCTCCCCACCCCCCTCGACCTGCCTTTCCGCCTCCATCGCCGCCAGCTTGGCCTTCACCCCTTTGGCGCGCGTCCCGGTGACGACCTTCGCCGCGGGCTCCGCAGCCCGCGCCGCGATCTTGGCCGCCCGACGCGCCAGCGCGCCTTCGACGATCCCTCCCACGCCCTCGACCTGATCAATGCCCATGAAGCCATCGACCTCCGGCATCAGCTTCGTCAATTCATCCCGGAACCGCTGCGGCAGACAGCCCGACACGATCACCGCCTGATCCGGCCTCCCGGCGTCCCGCCACTTCGCGGATTCCAGGATCGTATCCACGCTCTCCTCCTGGGCCGCGTCGATGAAGGAACAGGTGTTCACAATCAGCGCGTCGGCCTGGGCCGGATCGTTCACGATCTCGACGCCGTCCTTCAGCAGCGACCCCAGCATGATCTCCGCATCCACCAGGTTCTTCGCGCAACCCAGCGAAATGAGTCCAACCCGCCGCGGACGTTCCACCGGCTCCACCGCCACAACTTTGCTCTTCTTGCCACTCACAGGACCAAAACCCTAAACCGCCCTCCCCCACCCCACAAAGCCCGAACTCCAAGCTCCCCACTCCAACCTCCAATCCCCGAACTCCGATCTCCGAACCCCCTCCCCACTCCGGACTCCCTACTCCCCACTCCCATGGTGAATACACCGGCCTTGCCTGTCCCCGGGCCGGTTCCTAGCTTCATCCCCGTGCCCGATGACAACCTCCTGATCGTTGGCGACAGTGAGCGCAATGCCGACATGCTGTACGCGGTCAGGGCCTTTGTTCCGGACCCCTTCATCTGGTTCACCTGCCGGAACCGACCGCACATCGTCCTCAATGACCCCGAGTTCGACCGGGTCCGGACCGAGGCAAAACACTGCCGGGCCATCTCCTACTCCAAACACCTCCGCCGACTGACCCGCACCTCGGGCAACGCCAACCCCGGCCTCTCCGACGTCCTCCATGCCGTGCTCCGCGAGCACCGGATCAAGAAGGTCACGGTCGCGGAAAGTTTCCCCCTCGGCCTCGCCAAAGGCCTGCGTCGCAACGGCATCAAAGTAAAGCTGCGGGACGGCCCCTTTTTCCCCGATCGCGCCATCAAGTCGGCCGACGAAATCAAAAAAATCAGCGCGGCCCTGGTCATGGCCGAAGTCGGACTTTCCGAGGGCATCCATGCCCTGCGCAGGGCCAAGGTCGGCAAAAACAAGGAACTGCTCCTCCACCACAACGTCCTCACCGCAGAACGGCTCCGCAACATCATCGCCACCGCCGTCCTCCAGGCCGGAGGCAACGCCCACCACACCATCGTCGCCGCCGGCCCCCAGGGCAGCGACCCCCACGAACGCGGACACGGCCCACTCTCCGCCGATCAACCCATCGTCATCGACATCTTCCCCCGCTCCCAGCGAACCGGGTACTTCGGCGATGTCACCCGCACCGTCGTCCGCGGCCGCGCCACCGAACCGGTCCGCTCCATGTACACCGCCGTCGTCGAAGCCCAGGAATCCGCCATGCGCGCCCTCCGCAGCGACCGCCTCGGCTCCGAAGTGCATGACGCCGCCGAGGCCGTCCTTCGCAAACACGGCTTCAAGACCCAGCGCAACAACGGACACCACTCCGGCTTCTTCCATGGCACCGGTCACGGCGTCGGACTCGAAATCCACGAAGCCCCTCGACTCAGCCCGAATTCCACCGACCGATTGCTCCCCGGACACGTGGTCACCATCGAACCCGGACTTTACTACCCCGAGATCGGCGGCGTCCGACTCGAGGACGTCGCCCTCGTCACGCGGTACGCTCCGCGCAACCTCACGAAGTTCGAGAAACAACTCGAAATCTGACCTGACGGCGCCCTCCCCACCCCACCCCCGTGGCCGCCGGTTCCCCCCCACCCCCACCCAGCCCAGGGCCCACTCCAGGCCCCCCAGCCGATCCGCGTACCGACACGGAACTGGTCCGCGCCGTGATCGACGGACACACCCAGGCCTTCGAGGAGTTGATCCGACGCCATCAACCCCGCGTCTTCGCCACCGCCCGGCGCTACGCCCGCCGCGAAAACGAGATCGAGGACATCGTCCAGGAGGTCTTTCTCAAGGCCTTCGAACGCCTGCCCGGCTTCCGCTTCGAAGCCCCCTTCGAACACTGGCTCATGCGGGTCGCCGTCCGGACCTGCTACGACTTCCTCCGCGCCCACCAGCGAACCCGCGAATCGTCGTTCACCGACCTCACCCACGAGGAAACCGACTGGCTCGACCACTTCCGCACCGACCCCGACCACGCCGACGAACATGCCGAAGCCGCCCGCACCCTCGTGCATCGGCTCATGGAAACCCTCGCCCCGGAGTTCCGGCTGGTGATCCAACTCCTTGAGATCGAAGAACGTTCCATCAAGGAGATTCATGAAATGACCGGCTGGTCCGTGCCCCTGATCAAAGTCCGGGCCTTCCGGGCCCGCGCCGCCATGCGCAAAGCACTGGCGAGATTGAAGCCGGGAAAGTATTTGTAACCCCCACGACGAACCGTGTCGTCTGACCTACCGCTGAGGCGATGAATCCTGAACTCCTCCGACAAAAACTGGTCGCCGCCGCCCGCGCTGCCGAACCCCCGTCGGATCGCGTACCCTACGCGTTCGAGAAACGGATCATGGCGCGCCTCGCTGGACGGCCCGTCACCGACCCCTGGTCCGCCCTCGCCGGCTTCCTCTGGCGCGCCGTCCTGCCCTGCTGCGCCGTGATGCTCATCGCCGGCGCCAGCACCTTCGCCATCCCTTCCCCTCACGAAGACCTCGGCGCCCAACTCGACGCCGTCCTCCTGGCCGACCTCGACACCGGCACGGAAACCCCGTGAACCGCTGGAAGGCCATCCTCGCCGCCACCCTGATCTTCGCGACAGGTGCCGCCTCCGGCATTCTCGTCTTCCGCGCCGCCTCCACCACCACCCCGCAGCGCTCCCGCGAATCCGGCATGCCCCCAGGCCCCGGCGAAAATCGCCCCGATTTCCTCGGCCGCCTCAAACGCGACCTCTCCCTCTCCGACGCCCAGGCCACCCGCATCGACACCCTCCTCCAGGAAGGTCGGAAACGAAACCGCGCCATCTGGGAATCCATCCAACCCCAGATGCGCGAGGAATCCAAACGGGTCCGCGAAAGCATCCAGGCAGAACTCAACCCGGAACAACGCGCCAAGTACGACGAATTCATGAAGCAACGCTCGCGCGACCGCCGGGGACCCGGTCCCGATGGCAGCTGGCGACGCGGCGGCCCCCCGGGCACCAACAACAGCAGCGGAGGGACCAATGGCCCCGCCGCCATCGGCGCCCCTCCAGGGTTCCCCCCACGCAACCACGGCGGCCCGCCCCAAGGCTAACCCACTCCGCCCGAGGCGACCAATTGCCAGGCGGCCCATTGCCTGTCCCCCTGTGGACCCCGGCTGTTCACCACAGAGAGCACAGGGAG
>CAYZAE010000107.1:21033-23446 GCA_964476125.1 uncultured Verrucomicrobiota bacterium
TCGCCTTCTCTCTGTGCCCCCTGTGCCCTCTGTGGTGAAAACCTCCCGGATTCGGCATCCGGTCCCGGGTCGGGAAAAGAGGCGACCCATTGCCTGTCCCCCTGTGGACCCCGGCTGTTCACCACAGAGAGCACAGGGAGCACCGAGGAAACGGCATCGGATTCGGGTCTGCACGGGCCCGGCTCCAACGGATCGCCCCCGCAGTTCCCCGATCCTCGGAACGACCCGCTCCAACCGACATGAATCGCACCCCTCTCGCCTTCTCTCTGTGCCCCCTGTGCCCTCTGTGGTGAAAACCTCCCGGATTCGGAATCCAGTCCCAGGTCGGGAACAGAGGGACAGGCAATTGGAGCGCTCTTGCACCTTTCCCGGCGTCCCGCCGAGGCTGCCGGGAGCATGGATGCCTCCGCCGCGCGCCGTCTCGCCCTGGGTCTTGTCCTCGCGATCCTGGCTCCCCTGGGCAGCACCTTGGCCCAGACGGCCCCAACCCCGGCCAATCCGCCCCACACCAACCCGCCCCCGTTCACCTTCATCGCCATCGGCTGCCTGCCCTACGCAAGGCTTCATCAAAGCACCGAATCGTACGGGCGCGTGCTCTCCGAAATCTCCCGGCACCAACCCGCCTTCGCCATCCACCTCGGCGATATCATGGGCAGCGAGGAACTCTGCACCGACGAACTGCTGCTCCGCCGATTGCGCGAATTCGACTCCGTCTCCCCAGCCCTCGTGTTCACCCCCGGCGACAACGAATGGACCGATGTCCATCGCTCCGGAAAATTCCAACCCCTCGAACGCCTCGCCAAAATCCGGGAGCTCTTTTTCCCCGACGACCGGAGCCGGGGCGTCCACCCCCTGCCCCTGACCACCCAGCGGCACAGCCCTGAATTCCCCAAATTCGTCGAGAACGCCCGCTGGTCCCGCGGCGGCGTCATGTTCGCCACCGTCCACGTCGTCGGCAGCGCCAACAATTACCAACCCACCGTCGCCGGCGCCCTGGAGGAATGGAAAGAACGCGACCTCGCCAACGACGCGTGGCTCCGCGAGACCTTCGCCGAAGCCCGCACCCACGCCGCTCCCGGCCTCGCCCTGTTCTGTCAGGCCAATCCCTTCACCGGCAGCCCGGGGTTCAAACGCTTTCTCACCACCCTCGCCAACGAGGCCCGCGCCTTCGCGAAACCCGTGCTTTTCGTGCACGCCGACGAACATCGGTTCCGGCTGGAACAAGGAATACGCCCCCAGCCCGACGCCCCCCTCGTCCCCAACGTCACCCGCCTCGAAACCTTCGGCGCCTCCGACTTCCACGGTGCCCTGGTCGTCGTCGATCCCGCCTCCGCCGAGGTCTTCCTGCCCGCCCCCTGGATCGTCCCCGGCAATCCCCCGCCCCGACTGCCACCCCAACCGCCACCTCCCTCGGTCACCACACCTCCTCCCGCTTCCCGCGCCAAAGCACGCTGACTTCGCGGGGATCAGCAACGGAATCGGACGCTTGCCGGCAGGCAGAAATCCCGGCTAAGAATTCCCACAAGCCCGACCCTTGGATTCCGACCCGAAGTCCTTTATCCACCCATCCAACTCTCCATGAAACAGCTCCCTCCCCCCGCCAACCGCCGTCAATCCGGTTTCACCCTCATCGAACTCCTGGTGGTGATCGCCATCATTGCCATCCTCGCCAGCATGCTTCTCCCCGCCCTCGCCAAGGCCAAAACCAAGGCCCAGGGAATCAGCTGCCTCAACAACCTGAAACAACTCACGCTCGGCTGGCAGATGTATGCCGATGACAACAACGAAGGGCTCCTGGCCGCCGAGGACGGCATGGCCCGGCGCCCGAACTGGTTCAGCGGCGGACTCAGCTTCAGCGGCGACCGCGTGAACTGGGACATCAATGCCAACATGACCAACAGCCCGCTCTGGTCCTACGTCGGCAGAACACCCGCAGTCTTCAAATGCCCGGCGGATCGGGCGGTGGTGAAATCCGGAGGCAGGATTCTGCCCCGCGTGCGCAGCAACTCCATGGGCCAACACTTCGGCAACGGGGGCTGGCTCCCCGCACCGCCCTTTCGCACCTACGCCAAGACCACCGACATGTCAGATCCCGGTCCGAGCATGGTCTGGGTGCTGCTCGACGAACACCCCGACAGCATCAACGACGCGGCGTTCGCCAACCAAATGGTCACCCAGGCAACACTCAACAACGCCCGCATCATCGATTTCCCGGCCAGCTACCACAACGGCGCCTGCGGGTTCTCCTTCGCCGACGGACATTCCGAAATCAAGAAATGGAAGGACGGCCGCACCATCGCCCCCGTGCGCTACACCGGAACGCTCGCCCTCAACGTCGCCTCCCCCAACAACCGCGACGTGCTCTGGTTCGCCGAACGAACCACCAGCAGAGCCCAGTAGCCTCCCCACTCCC
>CAYZAE010000108.1:0-22965 GCA_964476125.1 uncultured Verrucomicrobiota bacterium
ACCGCCGCCTTGGTGAGGTTCTCTCGCCGGCTGGAATCGTTCCGTTGGACCCGGTAGACACTTCCGTCGTGGCGGCCGCTGACTATCTCTCTCCTCCGTCGATCCCCGATCATGAGCTGATCGAGTGCATCGGACACGGCAGCTATGGCGAGGTCTGGCGGGCACGCAACGTCGTGGGAACGGAGCGTGCCGTCAAAGTGGCCCGGCGCGACCGCTTCGATTCGGAGCGGCCCTATGAGCGCGAGTTCGCTGGCATTCAGAAGTTCGAACCAATCTCCCGCGCGCACCAGGGCGTGGTGGACATCCTCCACCTGGGCCGCGTCGCCGACGGCAGCCACTTCTACTATGTCATGGAGTTGGCGGACGACCTGGGTTCCGGAGTGGATGTCCCGGGTCCCGGGTCCTCCGCATCGGACGGTCAGGGTCTGCGGGGACCCGAGGGAGGCAGGACGGAGCCAGGGGCGTACGTGCCCAAGACCCTGCGGGCGGTGCTCAAGGCGCACGGTCGCTTGCCGCTCGACGAGGTGATCGAACTGGGCGTGGCGATGTGTGAAGCGCTCGGACATCTCCACCGGCATGGCTTGGTCCATCGGGACGTCAAACCGTCGAATCTCGTTTATGTCGGGAACCGGCCCAAGCTGGCGGACATTGGTCTCGTCACGGGCATCGATGAAGCGCGGTCGTTTGTCGGCACGGTGGGATACATTCCGCTCGAAGGCCATGGAACGCCGGGCGCAGACCTCTATGCGCTGGGCAGGATGCTTTACGAAGCAGCCACGGGAATGAACCGGCATGATTTTCCCGAGCTGCCCGACGATTTCCGCGACACCAAGGAAGGCGGGGCGTTTGCGGAGCTGAACGAAATCTTGCTTCGTGCAGGCGCCACGCTGCCGGCGCATCGCTATGCCTCCGCGGAGCAGATGCGCGCCGAACTGCTGCTGCTCCAGTCCGGTGCGTCGGTGCGCGGACTGCGCCACAACGAGCGTCTCTTGAAACGGTTCAAGGCCTGGGCGCTGGTCGGCACCGCGCTGCTGGTCGTTTTGGCGGCTGCGGCGTTCCTGCAACGCCAACGGGCCTCCGATCGGGCCGCCCAGATCCGGGCACTGACGATGAAGGAGGAGCAACGGCGGCAAACGGCGTATGCCGCCGACATGGCCATTGCGTTTCAGAGTTGGGAGGCTGGACGGGCGGGACTCACGCGACGGTTGCTCGAGGGACAGAGTCCGCCGCCGGGCCGCGATGACCTCAGGGGTTGGGAGTGGCGTTATCTTTGGGCCCAATCCCGATCGCGGGAACGTCAACAATTCCGCACGGACAATGCCTATGGCTTCTGGAGCTGCGCCATTTCGCCGGACGGCCATAAGATGGCGGCGGGTGTGGTGGATGGCTATGTCGAGCTTTGGGATCTGAGCATCGGAAAGTCACTCGGTCGGTTGAATGCGGAGGCGGGCGTAAACCCCGTGGACGGCATTGCGTTCAGCCCCGACGGGCGGACGCTGCTGCACTCGTTGCGTACGAGCGGCGAGGTGATCGCCTGGAATCTTGGTTCACGAAAGCCGGCGATTCGTTTCGGTTCGGGACGGTCGGGTCTCCGGCAGGCGCTGTCACTGGACGGGTTACTGGTCGCCACCGCGGACGGGCCTCCCTATTCGGCGGTCGGGCCGGGGGAAGTTCGGCTCTGGGATGCCGCCACGGGTCGGGAAGTGGCCCGGAGCGCCCTACAGTCCACCTATTTCACCCGGGCCGAGTTCTCGCCGGACGGAAAGCATCTGGCCACCGTCGGAGGGCGTGGCTACGCGAAGGTCTGGTCGGTTTCCGACCTGCGTGAAGTCGCCGTGCTTCCCCATGAAAACAGACACAATGTGTTTGGTCTGTCCTTCTCGCCCGCCGGAGACCGCCTGGTCACCGGCAGCCTGGATGGCCTGATTCGGATTTGGGACTGGCGAACCCCGCGAATCCTGGCGCTTTTGTTTGGGCACTCGTTCGGGGTGGAAACGGCCCGCTGGTCCCCGGATGGCACCCTGCTGGCGACCGGCGGACGGGACCAAATCGTTCGGCTGTGGAACACGACCCATTTCACCGAACTCGCCACCTTCAAGGGCCACGCGGCCCGCATCAATGCTCTGGCTTTCTCGCCGGATGGACGCCTGCTCTTCTCCGCCAGTGAGGACAAGACCCTTCGGAGCTGGGATCTCACGGGGATCGCGAGAGACCTGCCGCCCAGGACCTGGAGCGCCTCCACGTTCGATCCCGAACTGGCGTTCTCCCACACCAGCCAATGGCTGGCGTTGCGAGGCCTGAGCAATGTCGTCGAACTTCGGTCCCTGCCCGACTTTCCCATCGTCGCCCAAATGCCCGGCGATCGCCCGATCTTCGCTCCCGACGACCGCTGGCTGGTGACGCGCGGGACAAACCAGTTGCTGAAGTTCAACCTTCCCGAAGGCCGGCTGCTGGGCACCTTCGATTCGAAGGAGCCGCTGGCCGGGACGCCAGCCGTTTCGCCGGATGGCCTGCGGTTGGCCGCCGCCACGGCGTCAGGCCAGGTATTGCTCTGGCAAACTTCCACGTCTGGTCCCGCGTTGCGCCTCGGGTCCTCGAGCAATCGCCTGGAAGGATTGTTCTTCACTCCCGGGAACAGAGAACTTGCCGCCTTGCACGCCGTGGATGGGATGCTCGAGTGGTTTGATACGGACACCGGCCAGTCCACACGCCGGCTTGCGACGGGCGAGGGCAGTGTGACCTCCGTCGCGCTGTCGCCCGATGGGGCGTATGTGCTCATCGGCGAAACGGCCGCCCGGCTCCGCCTGGTGGAACTGGAGACCGGACAGGTGGAACTGCTGGAGGGCGACACGGGTTCAGTCCTGTCGGTCGCCTGGTCGCCGGATGGCCAGACCTTCGCGGCCGGCTCTTTCGAGGGTTTCGTGAAGCTGTGGAACACCCGCACCCGCCGTGAACTGGCCGCCCTGCGGGGGCACACCAGCATGGTGACGGCGCTGGAGTTCAGCCGCGACCGCCGCCACCTGGTCAGCGGCAGCGTGGACGGCACCTGGCGCGTGTGGTCCGCACCGCCTCTGACGGATACGGATACGGATTCGGGGGTGGACGTGAGATCGCGCGCCGGTCACGTCCTCGCGCGTTGAGCTGCGGCGTGTGGCTCCCGGCTTCTCAACGTGAGACCACGCGGTAGAGGCGAACGGGGTGGTTGGCCCACTGCGGATCGGTGAACCGGGAGGTGCCCGCAGAGAGGATGTTGGTGCTCACCGGAATCCAGGTGGGAGTGGTCAGGTTGGAGCTGGCTTCCACAACGACGGTGGCCTCGGTAGCCCAGGAGATGAGGAAACTGAACCCCTCAGTCGCTCGCCCGAATCCGGTGTCGTTGCTGAGAATCACGGGTGCTGGCAGCAACCACAGTTCGGTCGGGCGATCGGCAAACTTCGGCCCCCAGCCGGTGGTTCCCGGGAGGTAATAGAGGGTCGCCTGGGTCTGGTAGAAACAGTTAAGACCCGCACTGGGAGCGTTCCCGAGAAAATGGACGTCTTCCAAATTGTGACAGCCATAGAACGAATCCTCCCCGATGCGGGTGACGCTGCTCGGGACCGTAACGCTCACCAGGCTGGAGCCATAGAATGCTTGGTCCTCCACCTGGATGACGCCGTGGGGAATTGTGTAGGATCCTGAGTTCCCCCGCGGCCAATGAATCAGCCTGGTCCGGCCTTTATCAAACAACACCCCTTCCACGCTGGCGAAGGCGGGATTGTCTGAATCCACTTGGAGTGCCGTGAGGCTGGGGCAGTTGATGAAAACCCCTGTCCCCAAGAGGGTGACACTCCGGGGAATTTCGACGCGGACGAGCTCGATGCAGGAATGAAATGCGCGGCTTACGACGTGGCTGACAGAGCCTGGGATCGTGTAGGCCCCGGCTTTGGTTGGAGGACACAGGATCAGCCTGGTCTGGGCCTTGTCGAAAAGAATCCCATCCACGCTGGAATACTGGGTGTTGGCTGGATCCACCTGGACTGCCAACAGGCTGTCACAGCCTTGGAACGCATAGTTTCCGATATTGGTGACGCTGCCGGGAATTGTGACGCCCGTCAGACCTCGGCACCACAGGAACGCATATGCCTCGATGCTGGTGATGCCGTGGGGAATCGTGACACTCGTCAGGCTGGGCTTGAGAACGAACGCCGATTCTCCAATCGCCGTGACCGGACGGCCATTGATCATGGCCGGAATAGCCACATCCCCACCGGGTCCCGTGTAACCCGTGATGGTGACGGCGCCGTTCCTGATCGTGGAGGTGAACTGGGCCTGCACCTCGGCGGAGCCCAGGACCAGGAGGAGTGGCAGCAGGTGCCGCACCACCCAGGCGGCCCAGCCCCTTCGCGGCTTGGTGTTCAGGACGGAGGCCATGACCTGCGAAGGGTTCATCGCCGTGGGATTGTCGTATTCTTCCGAGGTTTGAAGACGTAATTGCACGTCAAGGATACGCGGGCTGGGCCCCGCATCTAACAGGATTTTTCCGAGGCAGCGCGAAGTCGCTCGGGAGCACTCTGGAGATTTCGCTGGGAGTGCAAAAGGGCACCGGCCCAATCGGCCGGTGCCCACGCCGTGAGGCGGACCTTGGAGCGTCAAATCAGGGTTTGCTGTCGACTTTCGACGAAGCCCCATACACGCCGGACTGTCCGTCGTAATTGAAAATGACTTTCACGACTCCAGCGCCACCCACCCAAACCTGTCCTGTACTGTCGGTTCGTCGGACTCCAGTCGTCTGCGGCTGGCGAGGATCCGAGTAGACGATTCGGAATCGAACTTCCTTCCCCGCCAGGTATGTGTTCGCCGCCTTATCGATCAGGCGGACACGGTATCCGCTCCCGACCTCCGTGAGGGCCGTCGGATGCACTTTGGCTTGGGCCGAGGCCCCCGCGGTGAGCAGTGAAGCGGCGAGAATTCCCAACGTCACCAAGGTAGTGGGCTTCATGATGGGGATTAATTGGTTTGTTTTTTGGTCAGCCCAACTTCGACGGGGCTTCGCGTCAATCCCTTCAACGCATTTTACCGTCCGACGTTGACGAGGTTTCTCTCCTTTGTTCCGCCGAGCCGTCTCCTCCCTGCAGGCAGGGCCCGTTCATTCGGTACCGATCCGCAGTCCCGCCCGAGAACTAAGGGGTTGCCTCGCCTCAGCGCTGTTCACGCCGCCAAAGAATCAATCCGACCACGACGGCTGCGAAGCAGTCGCTGAGGAAGATCAGGATTCGCAGCATCGTTGGCACGGGCGCGGTGAGCGACATCACCAACCCACCCACCAGGATCACCACGGGAATGACCACCACACGCGGATTCACAGGCGAAGGATATCGGAAACGCGCCCCCACGAACAGCCCCCCCGAGGATCCCCATCACCGCCGCACGCCGACCCGCCCGCCGCGCTCCAGCACGATCTCGCGGCAATCCTTGGGCAAGGCATAGGTGACCACTTCGCCGCCCGGCCACCGGACCTTGGCGGCGACCGGCGTTTCCGGAGTTGCCAGGACCGGCACCACGCTGTCCTGCGACCAGTAGCCGGACCCGCCGTGGATCTCCGTCGCCGGACCGTCCCGTCCCTCGAAACGCAGCCAGACCACCGCCCCGAGCCCCCACGGATTGCCCTGCGGCCCCTGCAAGCGGACCCGCAGCCCCGGCTTCGCCGTCGTGTTCGTAAACAGCCGGGTCCGCCCGCCGTTCTGGCCCACCACGAGGTCCACCCGGCCGTCCTCGTTGAAGTCCGCGGACGCCGCCCCGCGTTGATCCCCATCGATGGCCAGGCCCGAGACGGTGCTGGATTCGGATTCAAACCGCCCGCCGCCCGTTCCCCGGAGCAGCAAACCCCGGCCTCCGTCCAGACGCGGAACCTCGGGGCGGACCGCGGAGAAGTTCTGGGCCAGGAACAAATCTGTCCGCCCATCGCCGTCGAAGTCCGCCGGCACAATTCCGAACACAGGCGAGAACTGCGCCTCGCGGGGCAAAGGGATCGCTTCGAAATGATCTCCCCGATTCAGGAACACCATCGAGGCCAGGGTCGTGGCCTGCACCACCTCGGGATGGAGTTCGAGCTGGCGGAACCATTGTCCGACGGCGACCTGGCTGAACGCGGCATGGCTTCCGTACAACGCCCCCAGGGCCGGCATGGCCTGGGAGAGCGCGGACATCGAACGGCGGGGAAGCAGGATGCCCAGTTCCGGATCGTCCACCGTCTCGACCAGATCCGTGACGCCCCGGCCGCCCAGGTCGCCATGAAAGAACTGCAGCGGTTTCGACAGGGACGCGCGATAGGGGGAGTTCAAACCCCAGTTGCCCGCCACCAGATCCATCCGGCCGTCTCCATCCAGGTCCGCCGCGGTGACGCTGTTCCACCACCCCATCCACTCGCTCAATCTTGTTGGCGACTCCTTCCCCGACCGCACCGCAGGATCCCAGGGAATCAGCTGCCCCCGCTCATTCCGCAGAATGCGGATCGGACCCCATTCACACGCCAACACCAGCTCCGGAAATCCGTCGGCATCCAAGTCGGAAGCCAGCGCACCACTGACCAATCCGATGTTCTCCAGCACCGCCGTATTTGCCGGATCCGGTTCCCAACCGGATTCAGTTTGGCGGAAAAGCCGGGAACTCACCGGACGCGGATACGCTCCCGGAGCGGCGCGCGACCCGACGAATACCCGGAGGGATCCATCCCCCGCGAAGTCCGCGACCGCCATGGGCCCCACCAGGGTGTCGATGCCGGTCAGGCCGCGGACCGGGGCTCCGGTCACCACCGGACTGTCCGGGGCGAGTTCGAGTCCGACGGCCATGACCCGGAGGCCGGGAGCCTCGTAGCCCGACAGGCCGGCCAGCGCGAGGCGGAAACCGTCGTTGCGCGTGACGGCCGCGATCCCGGTCACGTCGTCCGGGACCCCGCCCGCGTTGGGAGGCATGGCGTTCACGAAGCCTCCCCGTCCGTCTCCCCGGAAGACCGCAGGCATTCCGCCGCGGCCGGAGCCGACGATCAGTTCGTCGTGCCCGTCGCCATCCAGATCCACCCAGCCCACCCCGGGCCCCAGGGTGCTGAGTTGTTTCATCAACAGCGGTTGCCGGGCGAAGTCGTCGAAGGGTTCCTCGGCATGACGATGCTCGATGGCGGCACTGACATCGGTGAAACGCGGAGTGACATTCACCGGGACGGCCTTCGCCCGTGTCACCGGTGCCGCTCCTGGCACCTCCGTCGCGCCGGGTTCGTCGATTTCATAGAGCGCGTTCGACTGGATCCCGGCCAACACGCTTCGCCGGCCGCTCCGCCAGACCACCTCCAACCGCATCGCATTTGTCGCAGTGCCAGCGGCGAAGACCCGGATGGGATCATCCCCGGAAAGGTAGCGGCCGCCGGAGACGATTTCCTGGGTCTGAACCGGAAGACCACCGCCTGAAAGCGTGAGGTGCGCCCCGATGCCCTGAGCATTTGGCGCACGCCCGCGAAGTCGGACCGCCACCCGGGGCCGCGCCGATTCATTGCGATACACCAAGGGCCCGGTGGTCAGGGCGTTGACCACCACATCCAGGTCGCCATCGAGGTCGAGATCCGCCAGGGCCACACCCGTCGAGACATCGAGCGCATCGAATCCCCAGGCTGTTCCGGTTTCCTGGAAGGTGAGGTCGCCTTGATTGCGGTAAGCCAGGTTGGGCGTCCGGCTGCGCGGATAGAGCATCAGGTTGGTGCGGGATTGTTCCGGCGTCTGTTTGCCCAGGGTCCGGATGCGATCCAGCGCGTCGCGATCCTGCACGTCGAACAGGGTTCCATTCACCACCAGCAGGTCCTCGTAACCGTCCAGGTCCACATCCAGAAACACGGGTTGCCACGACCAATCCGTGGCCTCCACGCCCGCGAAGGCCGCCACTTCGGCGTAGGTGCCGTCGCCCCGGTTCCAGAAGAGCGTGTTGCGCAGGACCTCGGGCCGGTTCTCGAAACGTCCCGGGACCGGAAAGGAAACCGTCATGCCACCCAGCTGTTTCAATCGGCGCGAAGGCGTGCGCCCCATCATTTCCACCACCATGAAATCGAGCCGGCCATCCCGGTCGAGATCGGCGAAATCGACTCCCATCGCCGCATAACTCTGATGGCGCATGGCCAGCATCGGGAGGAACTGAAAACGGCCCGTGCCATCGTTGATCCAGACCCGATCGACGGTCTGGAAATCGTTGCAGACATAGATGTCGGGAAAGCCGTCCGCATTGATGTCGCGGATCTGAACGCCCAACCCGAAATCCCAGGGAGCCGGTACAGGCTTGCCGTCATGCCCGCGGAAGGCATCCGAACCCCAGGGAACGGCGACGAATCGCCCGCGTCCCTCGTTGCGATACAGAACATCCGGTTCCCCCAGTTCCTCCAGGCGGTCGTCCACCATGCGCAATCGCGCCGCGTGCGGCCCCGTGATCACCCACTGCCCATTCACCCGCTTCACCTCCGCGCGACCGCCTCCGCGCAGGATCGCCTGCGCCCCATAGTTCGCGACATAGAGGTCCAGGTCGCCGTCGCCATCGATGTCGCCCAGCGCCATGCCCGTGCTGCCGGCGTTCGATTCCAATCCCGCCTCCGACGTGACCTCCTGAAAACGGCCGTCGCCCGAATTCCGGAAGGAATGAACCCCGCGACCCAGGGTGCTCACCAGGAGATCCAGTCGTCCGTCCCCGTCGAAGTCCGAGAACACCGCCCCCGTCGAACGCCACCCCGCGCCACCCACCCCGGCCCGGGCCGTGACATCCTCGAACTTCCATCCGCCAAGGTTCCGATAACAGGCGTTGGTCCCATCGATGGCGCAGAAATAAAGGTCGCAGAGTCCGTCCCCGTCGAAATCGCCCAGCGCCACCCCGGATCCCAGGGCCAGGTTGTTGTTCTCCGTGACCCAGCGGTCCGCGAGCCGGTTGGTGAACCGGATGCCAGCCTCCAACGCCGGTACGCGCGTGAAGCCGGTCTTTCCATTGTCCACCGGCCGTACCTCGGCCAGGCGACCTCCGGCCATGGGTTTCCAAACCGGAGCGGCCGCCGAGACAGAGAACGACGCCAGGTTGCTTCCCAGGAAAAGGCAGGCCATCCCGAGCAGCAACCGGCACACCGGCAGGGAATCAACAGGCATCATGGTTTCGAAGGGGCAGGACCGGCGGCATTGCGGTTCGGGTTCCGGGACGGATTCGGATGCTGGTTCCGGAGGATCAGGGTCGAGACACCGCCTGTGGACCAGCGACTCACCAGGGCCGGTGGCACCGGGGTGGCGCGTGGGCCCTCGAGGAAGGAACCCAGGACGATCTCCGGCAGACCATCCCCATCCAGATCCCCGGCGTCCATGGTCAGCCAGCGTCCGGCCAGGGCTTCCGGCACGGAACTTGGCACGAACTTCAACCCGCCCTGGTTCTCCAGATACACGAAGCTTTCCTCGGGGCTTCGGTCGTAATCGGGAAAGAACGAAATCGCGGCCAGATCGGGATCCCCATCGCCATCGAAGTCCCGGGCCACCGCCTTGAACGCCCCGTTGATGGGGAAGAACCAGGCTTCCTTGAACCGAAAATGGCCGTCGTTGAGATGGATTCTCAACCCGTGGTAACGCTTGAAGGTCGACGGATACTCCCCGTTGTCCCCGTTCACCGTGAGAAGGTCGGGATGGCCGTCCCCGTTGAAATCAACCAACTCCAGAGAAGTGCAGCCGTAGATCGAAGGGAACTGGATCAAGGGAATGGGCGTGAACTCACCGCCGCCCTGATTCTCGAACAGATAGACGCCCTCGCGGCCCTGGGCCATGAGATAGAGAAGATCGGGGCGTCCGTCCCGATTGGCATCGGTCACCACCACCCGCGTCCCCCCGGGCGCCTCCCACAGGAGCTCCTCCCGGTAACGCCCTCCGCCCTCATTCGCGAACCACACCTGGCGGCCCAGGAAATTTCCGAACTGCGCCACCGCCAGATCGCGCCGGCCATCGCCATCCAGATCCACTGGCACCGCATCCACCGGCCTTTTCAGCCCGCTCAGCACTTCCTCCACCGACATCACGCCGCCCGACGTCTCTCGGATGCGCACGAGGCGTCCGGTCTTTTCGTCCGAGGGATAGACGCTGCCGATGAGGGTCACATAGGCCGCGTCGCCGTCCTTCACGTAGGACGCGGGCGCACTGTCCACCCGCACTCCGCCCACCCGTTGTCCGCGCACGTCGAGTCGATGCAGGGCCCGGTTCCGGGCGTCTCCCACGAGAACGGTGCGGGTCTCCGGTTCGATGTGCACCAGGGTGATGGCGGGCGCGACCGCCGGATCGATTCCCAGCTCGGCCTTGAATCGGCCGGTGGTCGGCGCGATCGGGTCCCGCGGTCCCTGAGGCAGCGGCTGATCCGGGGCCGAAGCCAGGTAGTAGTCCCAGACCGCCTTCCAGTCTTCGATCGGCAGGATGGGCGACTCCGGAAAGATGTGGGCGTCCCGCAGAATCTGACCATCCGGGCGGTTCTCCAGATTGAACCGTGCCACCCCGAGAAAGGGCGCCATCTTGCGCAGGGGCCCGTTCGCCCAGGAGGCCCGATCGAGAAGGTCCGGCTCAGGGTAGAGATGGCACGACTGACAGAGGACCCGGGCCACCTGTTCGCCACGTTTCAGGCGCGCGAGAATCTCCAGGGGATCGGGTTCCGCAGGCGGAAAGAGTGCCTGGCCACGCACGTCAGGAAGGTGGATCCCGCACGCGACCGCGGCCGTCCACCGGAGAGCCGCGATCAGACGCCACGCAAGCCCCGACAGCGGCCGGCTCACGCGAGGAGCGTTGTCGTGGAGGAGCGGGATCATGGCATGAGGGGGTTGCTCCGACCTTGAACTCATTCAGGCCGCGGATAGTCCACGGTCATGGAGGATTGTCCGGGGGCGACCTTCCCGCGGCTGACCCGGCCTCCGGGCCATCTCACTTCCAACTCCACCTCCAACTGCTCCGACCCGTTCCCCGCTCCTTCGGGTCTCGCAAACACCAGCACTCCCGAGTCCTGGCTCCACCAGCCACTCCCTCCGTGCACCTCCTGCGCTGGACCCACGGCCTTCCCTCCCAACACCCATCTCACCACCGCTCCCAATCCTCCTTCGTTCCCCTCACGCCCCTTCAGCTTCACCCGGATCCCCGCCTTGCCCCCCACGTTCCGGTACAACTTCGTCCCTGCCCCGTTCTGCGTCATCACCACGTCCACTCGTCCATCCTCGTCGTAGTCCCCCACCGCCACACCCCGTTGCTCCCCGTACACCTCCACCCCGCTCTCCTGTCCGCTCATCGCGCGAAAGCCTCCCATCCCATCCCCCTTCAGCACCAAGCCCCTTCCCGCATCGCTCCGCGAGGTCACCGTCGGTTCCGCGAAAAAATTCTGCCCCAGCACCAGGTCCATCGCCCCGTCCCCGTCCACATCCGCTCCGCTCACTCCGCTCACCGGGCTCACCTGCGCCTCCTCCGGCAGTTCCACCGCCTCCAGCCGGTTGCCGCGGTTCACGAACACCGTGCTCCCCAGCCAGTTCGCCTCCATCCCCTTCGCCTCCGACCTTCGTTCCCCAAGCATCTCCTCCACCCCGGCCACCGCGTAGTCCCGGTTCTGTCCGTACTTCGCCCTCAACCACGGCAATGCCTGCGACATCGTCATCAGGTCCCTCTCAGGCACCCATTTCCCCAATCCCTCTTCATACCTCGCCTCCACCAGTTCCACCTGGCCCTGTCCTCCCAGGTCGCCCCAGTACAGCCGGGGGCCCTTCCCCTTCTTCACGTCGTACTTCGTGTTCCTTCCCCAGTTCCCCGCCACCACGTCCATCCGTCCATCCCCGTTCACGTCCACCGCCGTCACTCCCCTCCACCATCCCACCTTCCCCTCGGTTCCCCACTCCTTCGTCTTCTCTTCCAACACGCCCTTCCGGTTCCCGTATACGCGCACCGGCCCCCACTCCACCGCCAACACCAGCTCCGCGTTCCCGTCCCCGTCCAGATCCGTCCACACCGCTCCATTCACCAGCCCCGCTCCTCCCACCCCACGGCTGTTCACCTCGTCCTCCACCCATTTTCCTCCCCGCTCCTCGAAGATCCTCGAGCGTCCGGCCTCCGGGTATCTTCCGCCCTCCGATCCCATGCCCACGAACAGTCTCAGGCCCCCTCCCGCTCCCAGATCCCCCAGCGCCAGCGCGGTCACGTTGCCGCTTCCGAGTTCCAAGGCTTCCTCCTCTTTTCCCTCCCCGTTCATCCGTCTCACCCCGCCTCCCTCTCCGCCCTCGTACCCGCTGCTTCCCATCCACACACGGCTCCGCCCGGCCTTCCCTCCTCCCACACCCACCACGCCGCTGCGGTCCTCCCTCACCACATCCCCTTCCACCACTTCGAACGTTCCTCCTCCCCGGTTCACAAACCAGCCCACTCGTCCTCCCTTCCCGCTTCCCACCACCAGATCCTCACGTCCATCCCCATTCACATCCACCCATCCCACCCCGGGACCTCCCTGGCTCTGCCGGTGCGCCAGCATTCCCTGCCTCCCAAAATCGTCATACGCCTCGTCGTAGTGCCGGTGCCCCAGCTTCCCGCTCTCGTCCACGAACAACACTCCACCCTTCGCCTTGTCCCGCCCCTGCGCCTTTTCGTGCTCCGGCTTCTTCTCCACCGCCTCCGTCCCCGTGGCCGTCGCACCGGCTTCCGCAATCTCCACCACCCGGTTCCCCTTCAATCCCCTCACGACACTCCGCTTCCCGCTCCGCCACGTCACCTCCACCTCCACCTCGTTCGTCCAGGCTCCACTCGCAAACACCCGCATCGCATCGTCCCCGGACAAATACCGTCCCCCGCTCATCATCTCCTGACTCTGTCGTCCCATCCCGGCAGCCCTCACCTCGATCCGCGCTCCGATCCCCCGCGTGTTTTTTCCTTCGCCCTTCAGCCTCACCCCGATCCGGCCTCCGCCCGCCTCATTCCGATACACCCCGGCCTCCCCGTTCATCCGGTTCACCACCACATCCAGGTCCCCGTCCCCGTCCAGATCCCCTTGCGCCATCCCATGCCAGATCCCCCTTTCCTCCCCGATTCCCCACCCTCCCGTCATCTCCTCAAACCGACCCCGCCCGTCGTTGCGATACGCCTGCTTCAGCAACGGCATGGCCGGGGTGTCCTTCCGCAACGCCAATTCCTCCGCCACGGTCATCCGCTTCGACTTCTTCAAGGCGTCAATGCGCATGCCGTAGTCGATGTGCATGTCGTCTCGCCCGTGGCCGGCCGACACGATCAGGTCCTCGTCCCCATCGAGATCGACATCGAGAAAGATCGGGCACCAGGACCATTCGGTCGCGTCCAGGCCCGCGAGATAGCCCACCTCCGCGAAGGTCCCATCGCCCCGCGCCAGGTGCAGGGTGCTCCGGGCAAACTGCGGACGGTTGTCCAGCACGCCGACCGGCGTGGAATCCATCCCGCGATCCATGCGCGTCAGACGAATCGCCGGATCCCGGCTGGCCATGTCCAGAACGTAGAGATCGAAGTGCCCGTCCCGGTTCACGTCCGCCACATCGACGCCCATCGAGAAGCGGCTGGTGTTGCGGAGCACGAACGGACCGGCTGCCTGGAACGTTCCGTTCCCACGGTTCAGCCAGAACAGGTCTTCGCTGAGAAAGTCGTTGCAAACATAAATATCGGGAGCCCCGTCGCCGTTGAGGTCGCGGATCATCACCGACAATCCCCAGCCGAAGGGCGGCGAGGTCAGGGGTTTGCCGGTGACATCCAGAAAGCGTCCGCCGGTGTACGGCACGGACTCGAGGCGGCCCTGACCGTCATTGCGAAACACGGCGTCCGGTTCGCCCCATTCCAGGATGCTGCCGCTTGCGGCATAAGTGAACCTGCCTTCGAGTTCCGGGGTGTTCGTCGGCTGGCCGTTCACCAGCGCCACCACGAATTTTCCATCGACCTTGTTGATCCGGAAATTGGTGCGCGGCTGGTCGCGCAGGGTCTCGCGGCGATAGTTCGCCACGTACAGGTCGAGCGCACCGTCGCCCTCCAGATCCGCCACGGCCAGGGAGGAACCGCACCGACCGGCATTGATCCGCTGCTGCTCCGTGAAGTGGCCGCGCCCATCATTGGCCAGCACACGCGTGGACTGGCCAACGGTATTGACGATCAGGTCCAGGTCACCGTCGCCCTCCAGATCGACCAGCACCGCCCCCGTCGCATCCACACCCGGCAGGGCAACGCCCGCCGACGTCGTGATATCCGTGAACCGCCACCCACCCTCGTTCCGATACAGGGCGCTCGCCCCTCCAAGACCCGCGAGGAAAACATCCACCCGATCATCGCCATCGATGTCGCCCAGGGCCACGCCTGATCCGTTGAGGTAAATCTGGTTGGTCGTGTACCGATCCACCGGCAATGCGTTGGTGAAGGTGATGCCCGTCCGACCCGAGGGCACGCGCGCAAATCCACCGCCGAGGCGTGCGGGTTCAGCAATGGAAACCGGACGGCTCCGGTACCCGGGCCCGGTTTCCCAGGCGCCGTGGCCCGACACGGCCTCGGCCGCCCCCGCCTCACGCACGGCTCCACCCGCCAACAGCCAGCCCACGATCGTCCATGCGCGCAGGCGAAGGAGAAGGCGAAGACGCCCGTCGTGGCGCGTTCCTGGGACGTGACCGGATGGAGTGCGCGCTTCGGTTGGGTTCATGGGCTGTTCGCTACGACTCCTGGAACTCATGGCACACTCCCCTCCTGGCTCACCGTCACAGAGGATTCGCCCGGCGCGATCTTTCGCCGGCTGACCCGGCCTCCGGGCCATTTCACTTCCAACTCCACCTCCATCGCCTCCGACCCGTTCCCCACTCCTTCGGGTCTCGCAAACACCAGCACCCCCGAGTCCTGGCTCCACCAGCCACTCCCTCCGTGCACCTCCTGCGCTGGACCCACGGCCTTCCCTCCCAACACCCATCTCACCACCGCTCCCAATCCTCCTTCGTTCCCCTCACGCCCCTTCAGCTTCACCCGGATCCCCGCCTTGCCCCCCACGTTCCGGTACAACTTCGTCCCTGCCCCGTTCTGCGTCATCACCACGTCCACTCGTCCATCCTCGTCGTAGTCCCCCACCGCCACACCCCGTTGCTCCCCGTACACCTCCACCCCGCTCTCCTGTCCGCTCATCGCGCGAAAGCCTCCCATCCCATCCCCCTTCAGCACCAAGCCCCTTCCCGCATCGCTCCGCGAGGTCACCGTCGGTTCCGCGAAAAAATTCTGCCCCAGCACCAGGTCCATCGCCCCGTCCCCGTCCACATCCGCTCCGCTCACTCCGCTCACCGGGCTCACCTGCGCCTCCTCCGGCAGTTCCACCGCCTCCAGCCGGTTGCCGCGGTTCACGAACACCGTGCTCCCCAGCCAGTTCGCCTCCATCCCCTTCGCCTCCGACCTTCGTTCCCCAAGCATCTCCTCCACCCCGGCCACCGCGTAGTCCCGGTTCTGTCCGTACTTCGCCCTCAACCACGGCAATGCCTGCGACATCGTCATCAGGTCCCTCTCAGGCACCCATTTCCCCAATCCCTCTTCATACCTCGCCTCCACCAGTTCCACCTGGCCCTGTCCTCCCAGGTCGCCCCAGTACAGCCGGGGGCCCTTCCCCTTCTTCACGTCGTACTTCGTGTTCCTTCCCCAGTTCCCCGCCACCACGTCCATCCGTCCATCCCCGTTCACGTCCACCGCCGTCACTCCCCTCCACCATCCCACCTTCCCCTCGGTTCCCCACTCCTTCGTCTTCTCTTCCAACACGCCCTTCCGGTTCCCGTATACGCGCACCGGCCCCCACTCCACCGCCAACACCAGCTCCGCGTTCCCGTCCCCGTCCAGATCCGTCCACACCGCTCCATTCACCAGCCCCGCTCCTCCCACCCCACGGCTGTTCACCTCGTCCTCCACCCATTTTCCTCCCCGCTCCTCGAAGATCCTCGAGCGTCCGGCCTCCGGGTATCTTCCGCCCTCCGATCCCATGCCCACGAACAGTCTCAGGCCCCCTCCCGCTCCCAGATCCCCCAGCGCCAGCGCGGTCACGTTGCCGCTTCCGAGTTCCAAGGCTTCCTCCTCTTTTCCCTCCCCGTTCATCCGTCTCACCCCGCCTCCCTCTCCGCCCTCGTACCCGCTGCTTCCCATCCACACACGGCTCCGCCCGGCCTTCCCTCCTCCCACACCCACCACGCCGCTGCGGTCCTCCCTCACCACATCCCCTTCCACCACTTCGAACGTTCCTCCTCCCCGGTTCACAAACCAGCCCACTCGTCCTCCCTTCCCGCTTCCCACCACCAGATCCTCACGTCCATCCCCATTCACATCCACCCATCCCACCCCGGGACCTCCCTGGCTCTGCCGGTGCGCCAGCATTCCCTGCCTCCCAAAATCGTCATACGCCTCGTCGTAGTGCCGGTGCCCCAGCTTCCCGCTCTCGTCCACGAACAACACTCCACCCTTCGCCTTGTCCCGCCCCTGCGCCTTTTCGTGCTCCGGCTTCTTCTCCACCGCCTCCGTCCCCGTGGCCGTCGCACCGGCTTCCGCAATCTCCACCACCCGGTTCCCCTTCAATCCCCTCACGACACTCCGCTTCCCGCTCCGCCACGTCACCTCCACCTCCACCTCGTTCGTCCAGGCTCCACTCGCAAACACCCGCATCGCATCGTCCCCGGACAAATACCGTCCCCCGCTCATCATCTCCTGACTCTGTCGTCCCATCCCGGCAGCCCTCACCTCGATCCGCGCTCCGATCCCCCGCGTGTTTTTTCCTTCGCCCTTCAGCCTCACCCCGATCCGGCCTCCGCCCGCCTCATTCCGATACACCCCGGCCTCCCCGTTCATCCGGTTCACCACCACATCCAGGTCCCCGTCCCCGTCCAGATCCCCCAGCCCCATCCCATGCCAGATCCCCGCCTCATCCCCCATTCCCCAACCCCCCGTCATCTCCTCAAACCGACCCCGCCCGTCGTTGCGAAAGGCCAGCTTGCGCTGGGGATGGGGCGGGTACAGGAGGAGCTTCTGCGGGATGCGCTCCATGGGGAACGGACCCAGGGCCGCGATGCGCGCATTGGCATCCTGGTCCTGGGTGTCGAACAGATTGCCCGTGCCCACGATCAGATCCTCGGCCCCATCGAGATCGACATCCAGGAACACCGCGCTCCACGTCCAACCCGTCGCCTCCACTCCCGCGCGATACGCCTGCTCGGAAAACGTCCCGTCGCCGCGCCCCATCTGAAGCACGTTCCGCCCGAATTGCGGTCGTTTGAGCAACGACTCGTACTCGCCCGCGTCGGCCATGCCCCCGGTGCCGTGGACGAGTCGGCGGACCGGATCCCGCTCCAGCATGTCCGCCACGAAGAAATCCACGGCACCGTCGCGATCGACGTCCGCGAAATCGACGCACATGGAGAAGGTCGGCGTGTTGCGCAGGGCCAGCTGGGGAAGGGCACGGAACCGGCCCCGGCCGTCGTTGATCCAGATGCGGTCCGGACTGTGGAAATCTCCACAGACATAAAGGTCGGGCGCACCATCCTCATTGAGATCCCGGAACGCCGCGGTGAGTGACCAGTCGCGGGGCGGCGCCTCCAGGGGATGTCCGTCCTCGGTGAGAAAGGCGCCTCCGGTCCAGGACACCGACTGGAAATGGCCCGAGCCATCGTTGAGATACAAGGTGTCAGGCTCTCCGTGTTCCAGCACACGGCCGTCGGGGAGATACTCAAGCCGGTCGCGATCCTCCGGGCGGATCATGCGTTTGCCGCCCACGTTGAGGACGGAAAAGCCGGTGCTTCGAATGGTGGTGCTCCGGTAGTTGGCCACGTACAAGTCGAGATCCCCGTCGGCATCGATGTCGGCGAGGGCCATGGACATCGCCCCATCCCGGGTTCCCAGGCCGCTGTTGGCGGAGAGCGAGAAACGCCCCGCACCGTCGTTGAGCAACAAGCGGACCCCTCCCCCCACGGCGCTGAGCACCAGATCCAGATCCCCGTCGCCTTCCACATCCGCAAACACCGCCCCGGTTCCCAGCGTTCCGGGAAACTCAAGCCCACCGGCAGCGCGGGTCATGTCCTCGAAACGCCACCCGCCCCGATTGCGGTAAAGGCGGTTCCCCGAACCCAGCGCCGCGAAAAAGAGATCCGTCCGCCCATCGCCATCGATGTCCCCCAGCGCCACCCCGGAGCCATTGAGCAGGATCTGGTTCTCTCCCACCCGCCGCGGGTCGATGGCATTGGTGAAAGTCAGGCCGGTCACACTTCCGGGCATTCGGACGAACCCGGCGTCGTGGCCGATCACCGCGGACGTTGGGATTTCCCGGACTTGGGGAGCGGCGGAGGTCTGGGCGGCCGCACCATGAACGAGGCCCAGAAAGGCAGCGCAGAGCCAGGTCTTCGGGAGGAGGTGCAAGGGGAGGCCGTGTTCGGAAGCCGTAGCCTAGCGAGCCATCTCGACAAAGAAAAGAGGCCGGGCATGACGCCCGGCCTCCGTGAAGTCGTCAGGTTTCCAGGACCTGCCAGTGATTACTGGCGGGTGCGATAGAACGCCTGGCTGCCACCGGCAGGAATCGTGAAGGGACTGCCCGCGCCCGCCACGTCCGAGTAGGTGCCGTTCACCGTCGCGGACGACTGGAGCGTGCCCGTGAAGGTGATCTTGTTGCCGGCGATCGAGATCGTCGGAGCGGCCGTCGGAGCGTCCACGGCGCCGGTCGGAACCACGAGCTGGATGCCGTTGATGCCGGCGCGAGGCGTGCCGCCAAAGGCCCAGCCGTTTTCGGTGGAACCTTCGACAATGATGGTCTTCGCGGTCAGCCCCTTGAAGACGATGTAGTTGCCATGGGCGTGCACCGCGGGATCCGTGGGGCTCACCTTGGCGAACTCAGAGGGCTTCGGAGGAGTCTTCGCCAGCACGACGGGCTTCAGCTCCGTGCCGTTGGCATCGGTGATGCGGAAACCGCCGCCGCGTTCGGCAACGCCGCCGAGCGAGTAGACCACCACGTCATAACCGCCACTGGCCGCGGACAGGTCGTTCGGGAGGTTGCTGAGGGTGACCTTGGTGGTGGTCGCGCCACCCGTGTCGAGGTAACCGGTCATGAGCACGCGGTCGGAGCCGACGAATTCGTTGTTCTCTTCGCCGCGGCCCGTCGAGGCCCAGGTGTTCGGGCAGGCCCATTCCACGGTCGCCGTGGTGGTCCTGACCACACCCGCAGCATCAGCCTTGAGGGCGATCGGCGCCTCGGAGGTCGCCACCGCCGGGAGGTTGTTCCAGTTCGACTGGGCGATCGAATTCACACCGGCAACTTCCTTCGGTCCGAGACCGTTCGGCGTGTTGCCATCGGTGAAGTTCAAACCAATCGAGTAGGTCTGCTTGCCGGGGGACTTGTTGGGCTTGTAGTCGCCGTACTCACGAATCTTGGCCGTCCAGAGACCGCGCACAGCGGCGTCCAGGTTGCCGTTCTCAGGTCCGAACACCGGTCCGACAAACATCTTGGCAGGCAGCGGACCATCCGCGTTCGAGCCATCGGCCGGGTTGAAATCCGTGGGGGTGAACGCCGTCCAGGTGATCGCGTTGTCCGAGCGATACATGTGGATGACGTCGCCTTCACGACGGAGACGCAGCCAGGCATTCGGATAAGCCGGGGTGCCGCCGCCGCTGCTGCTCGAGGTCGCGCCACCGAGGTTCAGACGGCGGTTGGTCTCGTAGGAGTAGTTCGAGGCCGTGCCATCCGCCTTGATGGTCGGATTGACATGCACCTGCTGGTAGCGGGCGGCGGTGTCGCCGGTCTCGAGGCTCGCGCGCGCGGTCACACCGGCGCGGGCCCACTGCGAGGAGGCATCCTGGCCTTCCATGCGCGCCACCTTGTCGAAGTCGCCCGTGATCTCCTCGTAAACGAAGGTCACATCGTCGCTCGTGCCCCAGTAGGCGTTGCCGCCGGAGTTCAGGTTGAACCCATTGTCACCCACGGCGAGGGCAGCAGCCGGGAACTCGGCCGTGTCACCGGCACCGAGAGCCGTCCAGATCATGTTCGAGACCTTGAAGGTCGAGGAGGCCGTGCCGATCTTGTTGCCCTTGGCATCCGAGACGTCCTTCACCGTCACGGTGTAGCTGCTGCCGGGGGTCAGACCGGAGGCCACGATCACCGCGCCCTGCTCGAACGAGGACAGCGTGCTGGAGTTCTTGATGTACCGGACGCTCTTGATGGTCCCGCCACTGAGCGAGAAGTTCGCCGCCACGACGGTCGCCGGATTCACGGCCTCGTCGAAGATGACCGCGACATCCACATCGGATCCACGGCGCACGCCGCCGGAGGAGACGATCTTCGGAGCGACGGTGTCAGCATTGACCGTGAGCAACACCTCGGAGCTGGTGGCTTCACCACCGGGGACGGTGATCTTGACGCTGTACTTCGCCCCGTTGTCGGAGAGCGCCAGCACCGGCGTGGTGTAGCTGGCCCGGGTCGCACCGGCAATCGGGGCGCCGTTCTTCAGCCACTGATACGCGGGCGAGGCCGCGCTCTGGAAGGTCACCTTGACGGAGAAGGTCGCATTCACGCCCTCGATCGTCGTCACCGCCACCGGTTGATCCGTGATGGTCACCGTGCCGGCCGGGGCAAAGGTACCGATCACCGAACCGGCCAGCGGACGAAGCGAACCGGCAGCCGTGGTGTCACCCACCCTGCGCCAGGTAGCTTCAAACCAATCGCCGCCGCCACCTTCCTTCATCACGGCGTAAACCGCGTACCGCTTGCCGGCCGTCAGGGTGACGGGGCTGGAACTGGTCTCGGAAACGCCGGGTTCCTGAAACGCCTGGCAGCAGCCCGAGATTTCCTCGGCCACCAGCACCGCGTTCGCGGGCTTGTCATCCGTGCTCAAATAAAGCTGCGCCTGGTCGTCGGCGCGGATGAAGAAATCGTAATCGCCGGATTCCGTGGGGGTGATGAAACCCGAGACGCGCGCTCCGTAGTTGTCGCCGTAACCGTTGGGCGTGATGAACGAGGTCACGTACTGGACCGCGTCGGGCTTGTTGGTGATGTACTTGTCGGCATTCAACAGGGTGTTGATGTCGACGCCGTCCAGCGCATTGAAGAATTCCACCTTCAGAACGCCCGGAGCGAAAACATCCGCCCCGCTCGCACCCACTCCCGCGAACAGGCCCGCGCCCATCGCGAACCCTCCGAGCCAGCGGACTGCGGACTGCTGGCGCTTAGATCTCTTTTGCATAGTGCACACTTGTTGACTTGGGTTGTTGTCCCACCCCCAAAAAACGCACCAAACCCAGGTAAACAGCAAAAAGCCAAGGCCTTGGACAGATTCGGACGCGTTTTGGAGAGCAGGGACGTGTTGAAAAGAACCAAAAAATTCACCCCGCTGTAAAGGCATTTCACCCCAAAACACTGGCTTTTTTGGCCAAAAGAATTCCCCTAACCCACGCCATTAGCAGAAAGAAGCCAGCGCTTCACCCCTTATGACTTGCCATACCAGCAAATCTCAGCATCCCCACGACCCCCCAGCTCAAGCGTAGGCGTACCGGGCTTCCGCCACCGAAAGCCCCAAAACTTCGATCTTCTTCAACTCCAGCACCCCCAGGCCCCGTTGCTCCGCTAAAAGCAGGTGATTGTCGCAAAACTGGAACGGTATCGTGCCTCGAATCGCCCGCGGATCCTCATAGCCCATGACCGCGGTCCCCACGGCGTCCGCCGACACCGCATTCAACCCGACCAACAGCACGCCCGGCGTGGTCAACTTCACCTCTCCAGCCCACGGACCTTCACCGCCCTTCATCGATACAATCCCATCAATTACCGACAAATGGATGGGGCGCGCCTCGTTCAGGTCGGCCACGATCCGAGGCACCCGCAGAAAGGCACTGTCCGCCAGCTCCACCTTTCGCTCCCCGGGCATAAGTCCTTGGCCCCGATAGGCCCTGCGATTGTGCAAGGGCCCCCGTCCCGCCGTGGCCCGCTCGTTGGGCGCCTCATCCCCGTATAAAGAGTTGGGCGTGATGCCAAAAATGTTCTTCATCGCTAAAGTCACCCCACAGGTGAGGTGATTCTTCAGCTTGCACAGGGACACCAGAACGTCTGTGTCCTCATAAGCGCGGTTGAGCGAAAACTCCGAGAACAGATAACCGCCGGACGCCACCTTCACCGTGGCATACTGTTTCGATAAACCCAGGTTGCGCGTATTCTCCCACTCCACCCGACCCAGGGATTCGAAGGCCTTCACGTCCCATCCCGCATCGGCCACCATTTCCCCCAGGGACTGCACCCGCTGCGTGGACTCCACGAACCGGATACGCCGGGCCCCCGCCTTGAACAGGGACGCCGCCAGGGCCATCGCGGTATCCGGATGGGTCATGTAGGAGTCCCCGACCGGCCGACCGAACAGCTTCTCAAAGTTCGATCCGGTGAGGTTCAGCTTCACCGTGACCGTCTTTCCCTTCACCAGCGAACCGACACCTCCCAGCAGGTCGAGAGCCTTGGGCATTGCGGCATGGACCTCCGCCCCGAATCCCCGGCAGCGCACGATGGCCACCTTGGCCGCGGACTGGATCCCGGGCGCCAACACCGGAGGCGCGGGCGCTTTTACCCGGACATGCCCGTCCTCTTCATCCTCCACCGCCCGCCCCCAGAGCGGCATTCCGGCGGCAAGGAACGCGGCGGTGCGAAGGAAACGTCGACGGCTGTAGGGACACATCCGGGCGATTTCCTCGGGATCGGGGAGAGTCTTCATCGGGAGTGAATCAGGGATAGCAAGGGCGATGGGGCTCCGACAATCCCCGTCTCGGGAGGACAGGGCGCAGCCCCGCGGCGTTCAGCCCCGCAATTCATTGCGCAGGGCACCCTTTTTCCAAAGCGGGACGAGAGAGAGAGAGGGGGGGGGGAATGGGGATTAAGATTAAGATTAAGATTAAGATTAAGATTAAGATTAAGAGTTTTGGATGGACTCGAGGGCCTACTTTCCTG
>CAYZAE010000109.1:0-16161 GCA_964476125.1 uncultured Verrucomicrobiota bacterium
CGGCTGGCTTCGTTGCTCCTCAGTCACAGACCCCTTTGGGGTATGCTCCTTCGTCACGCCTCGCCATCCGGCCTTTTCCGCGAAAACAGGATCCCCACTGACTTTTTAGACGGGCTCTTAGGGGAAAGCTCACAGGAAGTCGTGGGCTCTGCCCCTTGCAGCGAATGGTTTGGACGGGCAGCGGGTAATTGGGCGATGACAGTTATTCTGCACCATTAATGTATTTCGCAACAACTGCTCTTGAAATCTTGCGCTGCTGAGGCAATGAGTTTGTCAAAAATCGTCGTCACTGCACATGAAATGGGCTTCCGGGGGGACGACCCAATCGATCGCCCTTGTGGTGGGCGGAAAGATCGAAGGAACGTTCCGGCGGTGGCATCCGGACGGGCGACTGGCCGAAGAGGCGGAGATGGTTGACGGACAGTTGCATGGCATGTCTCGAATCTTCGACGCCCAAGGAAGAGCGTACGTGGAGGCCCGACTGGATCGGGGAAAGGTGCTGGAACATCGGGCGGGCCGCGCACGATCGGTCGTTGCGGATCCCGACTCATCGGATGCTGGGAGGGAGTGATCTCCAACTCTCTCGGGCGATGGTGGCCGGGAGGTCGAGAGGCGGGCGCATCTCCGAGTTGTCGAAGGAGGGACTGTTCGTGGGGGCCAGGGCCCCGAAAGGAGATCGGGTTTTCCTTTGGAGAACCAAAGCCGTCAGGTTGTGGGACTCCTCGCAGCGCGTTGAACTCCACCCACGAACCTGGAATGCACCCTGGGAAGAGTGGTTGCTGGAAGAGAAGTTGCCTTTGTTGATGCGTTTATGAAATTTTCTGCCAGCCATCCTGCCTCTCGTTCGACTCCCGGATCCCGAGGACTCAGGGCGGAATCGCGGCATGAGCGAATTCACCGAATGTCTCGAACACGCAGAGGCCGGGGATACCCGAGCCGCTGAGACCCTATTGGTCCTCGCCTACCAGCAGCTTCGCGGAATCGCGGCGGTGCACCTCGCGCGGGAGTCACCCGGTCAGACCCTGCAACCCACCGCGCTCGTCCACGAGGCGTGGCTGCGCCTGGGGGCGAGGGAGGACCGTGCGTGGCAGGGCAGCAAACATTTCGTCGCCGCAGCTTCCGAAGCGATGCGCCTGATCCTGGTGGATCGGGCGCGCGGCAAGCTGAGGCAGAAGCGAGGCGGTAACCGCGAACGAGTGGAGTTCGATGATAACCAATGGCTGGATCCGGGAACGGACGCCCAGGTTCTCGAGGTGGATGCAGCGGTCCAGCGGCTGCAACTCGAGGACCCCGATCTGGCCCAGGTGGTGAAACTGCGCTTTTTCGCGGGTCTGAATCACGACGAAATCGCTGCGGCGCTGGAGATCAACGAAAGAACGGTGCGTCGTCGCTGGGAACTGGCGCGACTCCGGCTCTACCAGTGGATTCGCGACGGAGAGGGAGCTGGGGTTGGGGGCTGAGGCGGCGGGATCGGTTCTGGAGGGCAGTCGTTCGCCTTGGCTGGCGAGAAGTTTTCGGAAGTGAACCAGGTTGATGAAATTTTTCTGACCGCCCGGGAGATCACCGCTCCCCGGGAGCGATCCGACTATGTCGTTCGGGCGTGCGCCGGGGATTCCGAACTGTTGGCGCAGATTCACGGGTTGCTCAGGGAAGCTGATGGCGCGGATGCCTACTTTGGTGCCGCGGATGGCCTGCTTGAGGTGTCGATGCGTCATGATCCCTCGGAGATGCCGGGCACGGTGATCGGGCGATACGTTCTGGAGGAGCGAATCGGGGAGGGGGGAATGGGGGTGGTGTATCGCGCGCGGCAGACGGAGCCCATCGTCCGGCATGTCGCTTTAAAGATCATCAAGTGGGGCATGGACACGCGCAGGATGGTGGCGCGTTTCGAGGCGGAACGTCAGGCCCTGGCCCTGATGGATCATTCGAACATCGCCCGGGTGTTCGATGCCGGCGCGACCGAAAAAGGGCGCCCTTACTTTGTCATGGAATTGGTCCGGGGCTGCCGGATCACCGACTATTGTGATCGACACCGGTTGTCAATCCGGCGGCGGATCGCCCTCTTTCTTCCGGTTTGCATGGCCGTCCAGCACGCCCATCAGAAAGGCATTCTCCATCGCGATCTCAAACCTTCGAACGTGCTGGTGGAAGAATGCGCTCCTGAGTTGGGAGACGGTCTGCCCAAGATCATCGATTTCGGTGTCGCCAAGGTCATGCATTCGGAGTTCGGGATGGAATCCCACACCGCGACCGGCGTCGGGCCGGTCGGAACCCTGGCCTACATGAGCCCGGAGCAGGCTGCCGGATCGGTGTCGGACGTGGACACGCGTTCGGACATCTACAGCCTGGGGGTGGTCCTTTACGAATTGCTCGTGGGTCCGACAGGTGTTGGATCCGAGGGGGTGCATGGCCGGGGGCGTGCCGTGGATGCAGGGCCTGGGCGCGAGTTCGAATTTCTCCCGCCGAGTGAGCGGTTCGCGAAACTCCCTCCGCAGGAACGGGAAAGCGTGGCCGAGGCCAGGGCCGTGGCCCGTGGGCAGCTCAAGGGGGAGTTGAGAGGCGACCTCGACTGGGTGGTGATGAAGTGCCTGGAAAAGGATCGCTCGCGCCGCTACGCGACCGCCAGCGAACTGGCCCGGGATCTCCAGAGGCACTTGGCGGATGAAGCCGTGGAGGCCCGACCCGCAAGCCTGGGTATTCGGCTGTCCAAGATGGCGCGGCGCAACCGGGCGACGGTGGCTGCCACCGGAGCCGTGGCGCTGGCCCTGGTGGTGGGGACGGTGGTGAGCGCCATTTCCGCACGGCGCGCCCGATCCGCCGAACGCGAACAGGAATCCTTGCGGCACAAGGCCGAGGCAGTTTCCCGCGAACTCACGCGGGAACTCTACATTTCCCGGATGAGCCAGGCGGAACTGTTCTGGGACCGAGGGGAGTTCGACCGTCTGCGGAAGCTTCTCGTGGAGACCAGCGATTCTCCTGAGCGCGGCTTCGAGTGGCATTACTGGATGCGCCTCGCCCACCTGGAGGATCTGACCTATCGCGGCCATCGCGGATCCATCAGCGCCGTGGCGTTGTCTCGCGACGGTCGCCATGCGCTCAGTGGCGATGGTTCGCCCTCGCTTCAATGGTGGGATACCGCGACCGGGAGGAAGCTTCAGGACTTCGCCGGTCTGCGGGAGCCCGTAAAGTGCGTCGCGATCCTTCCCGATGGAGCGACGGTTCTCAGCGGTGGACTCGATGGACGGCTGCGCTGGCATGACGTGGGATCCGGGAAGCAGGTGAGGTCCGTGGCGGCGCACGAAGGGGGAGTGTTGGCGTGTGCCACTGCGGCCGACGGGGAAATCCTGCTTACCGGGGGAATGGATGGGCAGGTGAAAGTCTGGTTGGGAGCGAGACCGGAATCGCCCCGAGTGCTTGCGAGTGGGGGTGATCCGGTGTCGGCGGTTGCCCTTTCAGGCGATGGGAGAAGGTTTGCCGCGGCGCGTAGTGATCGCAGACTCATCCTGGGAGACATGGAAAGTGGGGCTTCCGGGGAATTGCTGTCGGAGGGCGCGGCTGCCGAGATTTCGTACGCTTTGGCTTTCACACCCGGAGGAGGGTATCTGGCGGCTGGGGACAAACGCGGGGAGATCAAGCTCTGGGAGGTTGCCACACGGCGCCGACTTTGGGTCGCCCAAACCCATCGGGATGCAATCGCCTCCCTGGCTGTTTCGCCTGACGGCAAAAGGGTCTACTCGGCCGGCGCCGACCATTTCATCGCGATCCGCGATGTGGAACGGGGGACTTTGCTGGGAACCCTTCGAGGTCATAGCAGCAGGGTGAATGCGCTTGCGTTGAATGCCTCGGGAACCCGCCTCCTGTCTGGCGCGAGTGACGCGGCGGCCAAGGTCTGGGATATGACTGGCGATGATCTCGACCGGTTCGCGCCCATGACTTCGTTTTCCGGGCATTCCGATTGGCTCCAGGGGATCTGCTTCCTCCCCGACAACCACCACGTGCTCACGTTCGTCAACGGAGCATGGCTCTGGGATGTCCAAGGGGGCCGGCACAAGATCGCCTTCGAGGGGCATCGGCACATGATATTCGCCAAGGCCCTGACCTCCGATGGCGCCCGTCTGGTCACGGCCGGGGATGACCATACCGTTCGCGTTTGGTCGGTCGCTGACGGGCATGAGTTACAGAGAATCGACTTTCCCGGCGGGATCATTCGTCGGCTGGCGTTCTTTCCGGATGATCGGCGGATCCTGGCCGGCAGTGATCTCGGGGAGTTGTTGGTCATTGATCCGGGACACGGTGGGCAGGTGGCTCCCTTGGCGCGGCATGCGGAGTCCATTGGCGGGGTGGCGTTTTCACGGGACGGGCGCTGGCTTGCGGTTGGCGGCGGTCACGGGTGGGTGCAGGTCCGGGATGGCGTCACACTTGAACCCAAACGCGAATTGTCCCTGGGCTCCGAATCCGTTGTCAGTCTGGATTTCTCGCCGGTCGAACCGCGGTTGCTGGTCGGGTTGGGGGGATCCGTCGGCAGTCGAATCATCGTCGTCGATGTGATGACCGGACGCCTTCTCATGCAGCGGAGCGGTGGTCTTCAAACGCTCCACTCCGCCACGTATTCCGCCGATGGAATCCGTATTCTAGCGGTGAGTGAGTCGTCCACCGGGGATCTTCTCGACGGGGAGACCGGTCGGGAACTGCTCAGCCTGCGTGGGGGATCGGATCTTCACCGGGCGGGCGCCCTTTCCCCGGACGGTCGGCGTATCGTGCTCGGAACCCTTGGGCTCTCACGGGATCATGAGGTGCGTGTCTGGGAAGCCGCCGACCCCGATCAAACCCGCGACTGGTTGAGCACGGATCGGGGTTGGATGTTGAAACAAGAAGAGTCCCCGTTTCAGACGGCCTCTCAGGGAGCGCAGCGGTGATTCGAAGATCCGCGTTCGGAATGCGGCCCCGGGGTGATCGGTCCTGCGCTTGACCCAGGGACTGAAATTCACGACCGCTGGCTTGCATTCCCGGCAGTGTTCCCGTAGCCCATCGGCACCCAACCCACCGGGATGCCTTCCTTTTTCCATGTCCTGCGTCGGGTATTGCTTGGACTCTGTATCCCGCTGCTCCTGGGACTGTTCGGCAGGGCAGGGGCGGTGGAGGTGACGCGCGACTTCATCCATCGGAACTGGAGTGCGGCGGAAGGCGTCAGGGAATCGGAGATTTTGTGTCTCGCGCAGACTCCGGACGGTTATCTCTGGTTCGGAACGCGGGCAGGACTTACCCGATTCGACGGCCTGAACTTCACTCATTTCACCCGCGCAAACACCGGCGTTCTGAAGCACGACCGGATCGGGGAACTGGCGGTGGACCGCGACGGGGCTCTGTGGATGGTCTGCGGGATGAATTTTGGTTACCGCCTGTCTCTGGGCGTTCCAAGCCGGGTGGTTGCCTCGGACGGCGCGAGTCCGATCTACCTGGGAGGCCTGGTTGCCAGTCCGGCCGGCGGCTTCTGGGCGAAGATCAGCGGCCAATCGGACATGCTTTGGCGGGAGGGACGGGTCGAGACACCGCCCTTTCCGGATCTCAAGGCGGGATCGGTGATCCTCGAATGCCGGAATGGCGCGATCGGGTGCGCGCACCCGGTGGGTTTTTCCCGGATGGCGGGCCCAGGCAGGCAGCGAAAGGACTGGGCGATGGAGAGGTTGCCGGACTCGGAGCACGCGGCGGTCCTCGCGGAGGATGGCGAGGGCCGAATTTGGATGCGGCGCGGTCACAAGGCGCGAGGGGAACTCCAACTCTACCGGATGGATGGTGAAGGCCCGGTGCCGGTGGGAACGCCCGGGACCGACAATGCCGGTCGGCGCGAGTTTCTGGTGGCCACCCATGACGGTTCACTCTGGTGGAGCGCCGCGAATCGAGGACTCGATCGGTTCCGCGACGGAGTCACCACGCGCTACGAAGTTCCCTGGGCGCGGGATTTCGACACGGCCCTCTGTTTTCTCGAGGATTTCGAAGGAAACCTCTGGTTCGGCACCGAACACTCCGGTCTGCACTGTCTCCGCCCCCACCGGATTGGTTCGATCCGACAGGATCAGGGGCTGCCGGATGTCAGCATACGGGCTTTGATTCCGGCCCGGGACGGTGTCTTTGCCGGGACGGAAGCCGGATTGGCACGGGTCGCGGCGGGCCCGCCTTCCGAGAGTGTGGCGTCCAACCCTTCGCAACGAGGCTCGGGCTCCGGCGGTGTTTTTGATTTCAAGGGGCCCACCGAGCGAGGATCCGACAAACCACGTTCGGTGAGGGCGCTGGCGACGGATGGTCTCGGACGCACCTGGGTTGGCAGCGACCGCGGACTCTCACGCGTCGATGGGGACCGGTTGGTGCCCATTCCGTTGCCGCCGCCCCAGCCGGATACGCAGGACGATCCGTTGTGGGTGTCAAAGATTAGGGCGCTGGCGTTCGATGGGAGGGATGGTTTGTGGATCGCGGGTTCGGAGTATTTGACGTGGATGCCTCAGCCAGCGGAGTCGGTGCGGTCGGTGGGGTATCGCCTGGCCAAGCCCTCGACGATCTCTCCGGATCGGTCGGGAGGCTTGTGGATTGCCACGCCCTATCGAGGTGTCGGTCATCTGGCGAGGGGGCGGTTGCCGGAGGACAACCTGGCCTCGGTGCCGGCCACCTACCGTTCGCCGGCGGAGTTTCTGGATGCCACGGGCATTCGCTGGCTGACGCCGACAAATGGGCTCTCGAGCCTGCATGCCTGGGAGGTTTATCAGGATGCCAGCGGCGTGGTCTGGATCGCCACAGAGACGGGGTTGAACCGGGTGGTCTGGGATCTGTCGGATCCGGGCTCGGTCCCGAGGGTGAAGGTGTTCACGACGGAACACGGATTGGTCGACAGCCAGGTCAATGGCGTGGTGGAGGATGATTTCGGGCATTTCTGGTTTGGTACGGACCAGGGGTTGTGCCGGGTGTCAGGGATGGATCTGGCGGCGGTGGCGGAGGGACGAGCGCCGCGGTTTTTGTCGACGGTGTATCTGGAGGCGGACGGATTGCCTTCGAAGGAGATCAGCGGTCGACTCAGTCATCCTCCGGAGTGCCGGACTTCGGATGGCCTGTTGTGGTTCGCCACGGATAAGGGCATTGCGGTGGTGGATCCGAGGCAGCTTCGGGAGGGCGATCCTGCGGCGCGCGTGGCGATCGAGGAGGTTCGGGTGGATGATGAATCGGTGTTCGTGACCGCGCCAGGTCCGGTCCCGCCCAAGCCGGAAGCGATCGCAACCGTTGCGACGGGGGCCGCGACACCCGCTCCGGAGGGGGTGCCGAATTCCTTCCGGGTGGGGAGTCTGAAGGGGGTTCCCGGGGAGGAGGCGCCGCTGGTTCTGGCTCCCGGTCGCGCGCGCCTGATGGAGTTCCGCTTCGCAGGCCTGCATTTTGCCGCCCCCGAGGCCTGCGCGTTCCGGTTTCGGCTGGACGGCTACGATGCGCCGGGAATCTGGCATGAAGCGGGAACACGCCGCGTCGCGTACTTCACCAACCTTGACCCCGGGAACTACCGGTTTCAGGTCCTCGCCGCGAATCATCAGGGTCGATGGGGGGAGACGCCCGCGACCTTCGCATTTCGGCTGGAGCCGTTGTTTCGACAGACCTGGGTTTTCCGAATCGGAATGGTCGTCCTCCTGGCGGGTTTCGTCTGGGGTTTCGTGGCCTGGCGGATGCGCGAGGTCCGCCGTCGGGAACGCGAACATCGGGAACGCGCGGTCCTCGGCGAACGTCTCGAGATCGCCCGGGATCTGCACGACATCGTCGGGGCGCAGTTCACGGAACTCATCCAGCTGGGCGAGGTGCTCGGTGGATTGCCCCCGGACAAGGCCGCGCCGCTGCTGCCCCGGATGACGGATCTGGCGCGTGAGATTTTTCAGTCGGTGCGCAACTCCATGTGGGCCACGACACCCGAGGCCGACAACCTGGGAGCGCTGGTGGATTACCTGGGTGCGGCGGGACGACGGTTGTTGTCCGCCCCGGGGATCGGCTTCCGATTGGACCTGCCCGAGGAAATTCCTGCGATCCCGGTCTCGCCGGTGGTTCGGCGACAGTTGTTTCTTGCGGGCCAGGAGGCGATCAACAATGCGGCGCGCCATTCAGGAGCGAGCCGGGTTGTCCTTCGCCTGCGTTGGGACGCGGGGTTCGGGGATGGATTTGTGATCGAGATCGAGGACAACGGCCGGGGAATGGGTGAACTGGCGTCGCCGCAGCCCGGCGCGATCCTGTCGGCGCGCAGGGAGGGCGGCGGGAAGCCGCGCAGGCCCGGGAACGGATTGCGGAACATCCGCGATCGGCTGAAGGCGGCCGGGGGCGAGGTGGAGTTCCTGACGCCGGAAGGTGGGGGCACCCTGGTTCGGTTGAGGGTTCCCTCCTCCAGCGGGGGGCTCGGCAGGACGGCGGGTGTCGTGGAGCGGTGAATCCATGACGGACCGGTCGTCCGTGGGGGGCTGCGGGCGCGGTGATTGACCGCGGATGCCCGGAGCGGTAGGCCTTTGGTTAATGAACGGCATAAGTGTGGCGTTGGTGGAGGATGATGAACATTTCGCCGGGGCGGTGGCCGTGCTGTTTCAGAATTCCCCACGCTTCGAATGGCTGGGTTCATGGCGGACCCTTGCCGAAGCCCTCCGCGAAGCGCCCACCCAGAAGCCGAAAGTCATCCTCGTGGACCTCGATCTTCCCGACGGTTCGGGGGAGGACTGCATCCGGGGACTGGCGGAGATTGCGCCGATGGTGCGCCCGATTGTTCTGTCGAAGTTCGAAAGTGCCGACCGCATTTTCCGAGCCATTCGCGCGGGCGCCTTTGGCTATGCCCTGAAGGCGGATGGCATGGTGTCGCTGGTGGATGTGGTCGAGGCCGTGGCGAACGGGCAGGCGGGGATGACCCCGTCGGTGGCGCGACGGACGTTCGAGGTGCTGCGCCAGCCGGGGCCTCCCGGGCTGGCGGCACCCACGGTGCCGACGGAGGAGGAGAAGGAACTGCTCTCGCTGGTGAAGCAGGGGATGTCGAACAAGGAGATCGCCGATCGTCTGGACCTGAGCCCGCAGACCGTCGCGAACAAGCTGACGGCGATTTACAAGAAGCTCCACATGACCCGCGATGGACGGAAGATCCTGAAGCGGGAAGGACCTTGAGTCGGATGGATTCGGGCCGCGGATCTTGAGGGGTATTCCCGGGAGTCACCCCTTGAATTCCCGGGAAGCCGCGGGGCTTTCTCCCCGCGCCCGGGTTGTTCCATGCTTCATGCACATCGATAGCCGGACGGGGACAATTTATGCGGCATCGTGGTTCGTGCGCTGGTTTCCCGGTATCGTCTCAGGACTGGTCATCTGGATGCACGAATTCGCGATGCCGCGTTTTCTTTTCTGCTCACTGGCGTCGGAGCCCGGGTTGGCGGGATGGCCTCGCTCCTTGGATGCATCCCCTCGATCGACGCTCTTCGCCCCTGATCCGTTGTCGATTGAAGCCGGGTTCGGCATGAATGAACCCGATGAACGCCTCACCCAGATCCGGATCCCGTTCCTTCACCCGTCCCCCCAACAAACCCAGCCGCCGCGAATTCATCAAAGCCGCCGGCGCCGTCGCGGGGGTCTCGGCGCTGGCCGGGGTCAAACTGCCCGCGGTCCATGCCGTCGATTCGCACACGGTCCAGGTCGCTCTGATCGGTTGCGGCGGACGTGGCACGGGGGCGGCCTCCAACGCGCTCGCCACCCAGAAGGGCCCCGTCCGCCTGGTGGCCATGGCCGATGTCTTCGAGAAACGGTTGAACGGCAGCTTCGACGGACTCAAGCGCGAGCATAAGGACCTGGTGACGGTTCCCGACGATCGGAAGTTCATCGGGTTCGAGGCCTACAAACAGGCCATCGACAGCCTCCGTCCGGGCGATGTCGCCGTGCTCACCACCCCGCCCGCCTTCCGCTGGGTGCATTTCGGCTACGCCATCCAGAAGGGTGTGAACGTCTTCATGGAGAAGCCGGTGACCGTCGATGGCCCGAGCACGCGCAAGATGCTCGCGCTGGCGGACGAGGCGGACAAGAAGGGCCTCAAGGTCGGGGTCGGCCTGATGGTGCGGCACTGTCGTGGACGCCGTGAGCTGCATCAGCGGATTCGCGACGGCGAGATCGGGGACCTGACCTACCTGCGCGGATACCGCATGGGCGGCGCGGCGGGGAACACGGGACCGAAGCCGGACAAAATGCCGGAGACCCTGTACCAGATCCAACGCTTCCACAGCTTCATCTGGGCGAGCGGCGGTCTGTTCAGCGATTACAACATCCACCAGATCGATGAGCTGTGCTGGATGAAGAACGACTGGCCGATCAAGGCCCATGCCATCGGGGCGCGCCATTACCGGGGGAACGCGGTTGATCAGAACTTCGACAATTACTCGGTGGAATACACTTTCACCGACGGGATGAAGTTCTTCTTCGTCGGCCGCAGCGTGACCGGATGCAAGGACGAGTTCGCAAGCTACGCGCACGGGACGAAGGGATCGGCGATTGTGTCCACCTCGATGCACACGCCGGGCAAGGTCCGGACGTTCAAGGGCCACAACATGACCAAGGAGAACCTGCTCTGGGCATTCCCGCAGCCTGAGCCGAACCCCTACCAGCTTGAGTGGGAGGACCTGATGGAGGCCATCCGGGAGAACAAGCCGTACAACGAAGCGCGGCGCGGGGCGATCGCGAGTCTGGTCACCTCGATGGGCCGCATGGCCGCCCACACCGGACAGGAAATCACCTACGAGCAGATGCTCAATTGCCCGCACGAAATGGCGCCCGATGTCGACAAACTGACACCGGAATCCCCGGCGCCGCTCCAGGCGGGACCCGATGGCCGCTATCCCGTGCCGGAACCCGGCATCAAGAAGGACCGGGAGTACTAAGGTTGTCGGACGATGGAATTCGTTGCGGCCCCTGGCGCGGGATCAGGGGCCTCCCGAAGTTGTTGGTGGCGGTTGTCGCGCTGCGACAACCCCGCCCGCGTTGAGCGGACGACAGCCCCACCTCCGGCCACTTTCTGGGATCCCTTCGGGATCGGGAAAGCCTGACCGTTTCTCCCCGTCCCCCGCGAGGCCCGCAAACCCGACCGATCCCCAACCCTGAATTCCACCTTCCGGCTCCCCTCTCCCCACTCCCCACTCCGAACTCCCCACTCATTCAGGCGTCATCGACGCGCGTTCGCGCACGGCTTCGAGCATCCGCTGCCAGTGTTCGCGCAGGAAAGGCGGGTCCTGGAGGCTGTCCACGATGTAACTCCGGTCCGCGCGATCGATGTCGAGTACCGCGGTGATCATCTCCTCCTGGTACCAGCCCGCTTCGGCGAGGGGGAGACCGCCGGGCTCCCGGATGAAGGACTGGCCGCTGGAGGTTTGTTTGCCGTCGGGGGATTGGCCGACGGTGTTGGCAACGCAGTGGAAGATCCGGCTGTTGGGGCCGACCGGTTGCTGGGCCCGTCCGGAGGTGCGTTTCCAGGTCACTGCCTCGAGTTCGTCGGAGCTGCAGGACGGATGGAACAGGATCCGGGCCCCGAGCATGGCGGGCAGGCGGTACAGTTCGGGGTGCCGTCCGTCGCGGCAGATCACGAGGGTGCAGGGAATCCCGTCGATCTCGAACAGGGAGAGCTTGTCGCCGCCCCGGCAGTACTGCTTTTCGTCGTTCCCGGCCATGTGGACCTTGGCGTATTCGTGGACGATTTCGCCTTCGGGGGAGATGACGTGGGCGAGGTTGAGGTAGCGATCGGCGGTTTTGCGGAGGGTTCCGGCGATCACCCAGAGGCCTTCCTCGGCGGCGGCCTCGCAGGTGCGGTCCAGCGCGGCGGCGACTTCCGTGGGGTCCTGCTGGATCACGGTGGGGAAGTAGTAGCTGGTGAGGTTGGCCTCGGGGAACACCACCACCCGGCTGCCTTCGGCGGCGGCGGCGCGAATGTGGTGCAGGGTTCGTTCAAGGTTCCATTCCAGCGGCTTGGCCCAGTGGAGTTGAACGCAGGAGACCTGGAGGGTGCTGGGGCGTGTCGTCATGGGGTGAAGACTCGAGGGCGTCGACACGAGATCTGTCGTGAGGGTGGGGAAGTTGGGCTGGGAATGCGATATTTCCGTGGCCAGAGGCGGCCCTGAACAGGAACGGTCCGCAGCCGGGCGGCTGCTCTGCGGGAGCCCTGGAGTTTGGCTAATTTCGCGAATCCAGCGGAGGTCGTGGAGCGACAAGATGGTGGCAGCCAGGGCTTCAGCCCTTAACGTGACGGCCCGTTCGGGGAAGGGCGATCCGCCGCCCAAGGCGAATTCCTCCGGAGCACCGCAGGGTCGGCCACCCGGAGGGTGGGGCGCCAAGAAAACACCCGCGGTCGGGGCCGCGGGTGAAATTTCCTGGAACTGCCGTCGGGAACCTGGGGCTTACTTCACGCCCATCAGGTGCTCGAGCACCATCTGGTCGAGGTCCTGGTAATTGCGATCGGCGATCAGGGCCTGGGCCTTGGCTTCGTCGAAGCTGCGGGCCTTCTGGACCAGGTGTTCGAAGGTGCGCTTGCTGTTGATCAGGTGGCGCATCCAGTGATCGACCTTGGTCGGGCGGAAGGGATGGACGTCGAAGGCGATGAACTCGCCCTTCTTGCCGTATCCATTGCGTTCGAGGGCCCGGACCTGGTTGAAGGCGACGCGCAGGTTGGCGCTGCCGAACGGCTTGTCCTGGTCGAACTTCAGGCCGTTCTGGTCGTTGAGATGGATGGACCAGAGCTTCTTGAAGGCGCAGGCGAAATCGATTTCGTCGGACGGATCCAGGCCCGCGAGAATGGCGTGGGCGGACTCAATGAGGCAGCCGACGCGCTTGGGGTCGGAGGTCAGGTTGGCGACGGCGAGGGCATGCCCGATGGTCGGGATGTAGGCATGATCCATCGGCTCGTTCGGCTTGGGCTCGATGGCGATCCGGACCTTCTTGTCATGGCCCAGCATGGCCTCCAGGGCCTCCACCAGGTAATCGACGCACTGCCGCGCGTTCTTGGATTCCCGGATGTACGACCCTTCGCGGGCCAGCCAGAGCACCAGCAGGTTGCAGTTCAACGCCTTGCCGATGTCGATGCAGCGCTTGGTGCGGTCGATGGCATACTGACGGCACTTCTTGTCGTTGCTGGTGTACGCCCCATCGATGGTGTTGGGGCTGAACCACAAACGGGGCGCCACGATCTCCGCCTCGACCCCGGTGTCCTTCAGGCGTTTGCCCATCTCCCGGGCTTCCTTGAGGATCTGAATCTCCGACTTGTCGTCGATGTCCGGCACGACGTCGTCGTCGTGGAACATCATCGCGTCAAAACCGGCGTTCTTCAGTTGCTGAAGCTTCCACCCGAACGTCTGGGGCGGTCGCACGGGCGGACCATAAGGATCCTGTCCTTCGCTGAGATTCCAGGGACCGAAGCAGTAACGATAGGATTGTGGCGCTGCCATAGCGTGGGAGGCGGACGCTAGCGGAACCGGGGGCTGGGCGGGAGAAAATTTTGGTGGGGAAGTCGGGAGTGGGTCGTGGGTCGTGCTTCGATGGTGGATGGTCGATGGTCGATGGGGGTGTGTCGTCCCGAATCCCCCCAGACGCCAGACGCCAGACCCTAGACCCCCCTCCCCCCACGACGCACGACGCACGACGCACGCTCCCGCGCCCCACGATTGACCCTCCCCTCGCCGGGGCGTCACGCTCGGCGCATGCCGAAGGTACCGTCGTCCCTGTTTGCCGTCGGGTTGCCGATGGCCGTCACTTTGCTCGCCGCCGTGTCCTGCACCCATCTCTCCCCATCGTCCGGATCGCCGCGTCCCGAATATCCCGCCACGCGCAAGGAGGCGGTGACCGACACCTACCACGGCACGGTGGTGCCGGATCCCTACCGCTGGCTCGAGGACGACAATGCCGCGGAGACCAAGGCCTGGGTGGAAGCCCAGAACCGGGTGACCTTCGGAGTACTCGACGCCATCCCGGAGCGCGCCTCGATCTCGAACCGGCTGACCAAGCTGTGGAACTACGAACGCTGGAGCGCCCCGTCGCACCACGGCGCCACCTACTTCGTGTCGCGCAACAACGGGTTGCAGAACCAGTCCGTGCTCTACTCCCTGGCCACGCTCGACGGCGAGTTGCGCGAGCTTCTGGATCCAAACCGGCTGTCGGCCGACGGCACGGTGGCGCTGAGCGGGGCATCGATCACCGACGACGGCAAACGCCTGGCCTACGGCATCGCACGGTCCGGATCGGATTGGCAGGAATGGCGGGTCCGTGACGTCGGCACCGGCCAGGATCTCCCGGACACCATCCAATGGGTGAAGTTCTCGGGGGCCTCGTGGACCCATGACGGGAGCGGGTTTTATTACAGTCGGTACGACGAACCGAAGCCGGGCGAGGCGCTCAAGGGCGCGAACTTTTTCCACAAGCTCTACTTCCACAAGGTTGGCACCCAGCAGTCTGAGGACGTCCTGGTCTATCACCGTCCGGACCACAAGGAGTGGAACTTCTCCGGCGGCGTCACCGACGACGGCCGGTACCTGGTGATCTCGGCTTCCGAAGGCACCGATCCGCGGAACCGGGTGATGTACCGGGACCTCAGCCAGCCGGGGTCGCCGGTGGTCGAGTTGCTGATGGATTTCGACGCCGACTACACCTTCCTGGACAACGACGGTCCGGTGTTCTGGTTCCGAACGGATCTCGAGGCGCCGCGGGCGCGGGTGATTGCCATCGACGTCACCCAGCCGGCCAGGGCGAACTGGCGGGAGATCATTCCGCAGGCCGCGGATACCCTCACCTCGGTGAGCGTGGTGGGGGACCGGTTCATCGGGCACTACCTCAAGGACGCCCGGAGCTCCGTGAAGGTGTTCACGTTGGATGGCCGGTTGGAGCGGGATGTGGACCTGCCCGGGATCGGCACGGCTTCGGGTTTCGGCGGGAAACGGGCCGATCGCGAGACGTTCTATTCCTTCACCGGTTTCACCACGCCCGGGGCCATCTACCGCTTTGATATCGCCTCGGGAAAAAGCGCGCTCTGGCGTGAGCCGAAGGTGGATTTCGACAGCCAGGCCTACGAGACCCGGCAGGTGTTCTTCACCAGCAAAGACGGCACCCGCGTGCCGATGTTCGTGACCCATCGGAAGGGGTTGAAATTGGACGGGTCGCACCCGACCTACCTCTACGGCTACGGCGGGTTCAATATCTCGCTCACCCCGAGTTTCTCGGTGCCGATTGCGGCCTGGCTGGAAATGGGTGGCGTGTACGCCTTGCCCAACCTCCGGGGCGGCGGGGAGTACGGCGAGGCTTGGCACAAGGCGGGCACCAAATCGAACAAGCAGAATGTGTTCGACGACTTCATCGGCGCCGCCGAATGGCTGGTCGCCAACCACTACACGTCCCCGAAACACCTCGCCATCGGCGGCGGCAGCAACGGCGGCCTGCTGGTCGGGGCCTGCATGACCCAGCGACCCGAACTCTACGGCGCCGCCCTGCCGGCGGTGGGGGTCATGGACATGCTCCGGTTCCACAAATTCACCATCGGCTGGGCGTGGACCAGTGACTACGGCAGCAGCGAGAATCCCGAGGATTTCAAGGCGTTGTACGCCTATTCGCCCTATCACAACCTGAAGCCGGGAACCTCCTACCCGGCCACCCTGGTGACCACGGCTGATCACGACGACCGCGTGGTGCCGGCTCACAGCTTCAAGTTCGCCGCCCGATTGCAGGAGTGCCAGGCGGGGTCGCGTCCGGTTCTGATCCGCATCGATGCCAAGGCCGGGCACGGCGCAGGCAAGCCGACCAGCAAGCTGATCGCGGAAGCCGCGGATCGCTGGGCCTTCCTCGTGCGCGAACTTGGGATGCAGCTGCCCAAGCCCTGACCGGGTGGGTAAGGATCGGAGGAAGGGGGGATCAGGATGGCCAGGGAACGGTGCTTTGGAGTGCTGCGACATGTCGCAGCTTTTGATTCGCCGTCCCGTCCGTCCCCAACGTCGGAGCGCCCACCAACCTCGGTTCCCCAGCCCGCGCTGAATCCAAAGCGGTGTCGTGCCACCGCAGTCCACACGCCAGGCCCAGGTTGAAGCCCCTGGCTACCATCGTCCGTCGCTCCGCGACTCCCACTCAAGGGGAAGCCTTACGGTCACCCGTGGACTCCGCGCAGGA
>CAYZAE010000109.1:16261-22614 GCA_964476125.1 uncultured Verrucomicrobiota bacterium
CCGAGCCCTTCAATCCTCCGGCCTCTCCCCCGCCGACGCCATTTTCACCAGCTTCGGATCAAAACGGCCCAGCACCTCCACCAGATCGGTCTGCGCCGCCATGACCTGATGGATGTCTTTGTAAGCACCGGGAACCTCGTCCAACCCGGCCGAGATCAGCGTGACATCGCGCTCCCCCAGCTGGCGCTGGACCTCGTTCCAATCGAACGTCGCCGCCGCCTTGGTCCGGCTCATCGCCCGGCCCGCTCCATGGGACGCGGAGTGCAGGGACGCCGCCTCGCCGCGGCCGCGCACCAGGAATCCCGGTGAGGCCATCGAACCCGGGATGATTCCCAGGACCCCCGGTCCCGCCGGGGTGGCGCCTTTGCGGTGCACGACGACTTCGCGCTCCACGCCCTCGATGCAGTGACGCTCCTTCCAGGCGAAGTTGTGATGGTTCTCCACCTCGAGCCGGGCCTTGAGGCCAAGACGTTGGGCGATGTGCTGGTGGATCAGGGCGTGGTTCGCCGCCGCGTAGGCGCCCATCAGTTCCATGGCCGCCCAGTATTCCTGACCCTCGGGCGTGTCGAGCGACAGCCAGGCGAGCTGCAGGTATTCCCGGGGAAGATCCGGGTGCATCGATTGGGCGAGCTTGCTGTAGTGCGCGCACACCGCGGCGCCGGAACCCCGGCTTCCACTGTGCGAGAGCAGCGCGACGTGCTGCCCGGCCGGCAGGTCGCCGATCGGTTCGGCGTTGGTGAACATGCCGAACTCGACGAAGTGATTCCCGCTTCCGCTCGTTCCCAGCTGGGATGCCGCCCGTTCGCGGTTCTGCTTCGTGATCCGGCTGACCGACCAGTCGGCGTCCATCACCGGGTGCTCGCGACGTTGCTTGAACTTCGCGCCCACCCCGAAGCGGGTTTCCGCCTCGATGGCTTCGGCCAATGACCCCCGATGCTGTTCCAGGTCGCCGACCGGCAGGTCCAGCACCGTGAGCTTCATGCGGCAGGCGATGTCGACCCCGACGGCGTACGGGATCACCGCGTTGTCGGTGGCCAGCACCCCGCCGATCGGCAGCCCATAGCCGAGGTGCGCGTCGGGCATGAGTGCCCCCGCGACCGACACCGGCAACTGACAGGCGCGCTCCAATTGGAGGACGGATTCCGGTTCGAGTCCGGTACCCCACTGACGCCAGGGCGCAGGGGTCTCACGGAGGGCATGACGGTATCGCACCATCGACCGGGCGAACTCCCCGCGCTCGGCATCCTCGAGGAAGGTCTCGGGATTCCGCACCACCGCCTCGACCACTTCGGCGAGCCGGTTCGGTTCGTGGCCTTGCTGGATGTAACGGCCGATGAAGCCCATGCCACGGCGGACGGCCTCGCCCCGGGGCACACCAAGTTCGATCAGGTTTTTTGCATTCATGGGATTTTGCTCCGCTTTCGGAGGATTCAGGATTCCGACACTCACGACTCATGACTCACGACCAACGACCAACGACCAACGACCAACGACCAACGACCAACGACCAACGACCAACGCTTCAAAAACGCAGCGACCAGGGATCCGTGAAGCATTGCTCTACCGCTGAGCTACGCGGCGGGTTTCCCCGCCACGGCCGGAGTCGAACCGGCGACAGATGGACTTCCACGGGCATTCGCTGCGAAACCGATAAGGCCGGCGACCAGGAGGACGGGAAATCGAACGTCATCCTTGCGGTGACCGTTCGTGCGGGTATCGAGCCCGCTTGCCTTGCGGCGTACCATGTATTCCCGCCGGCATTCGCCAGCCAAAGGGACTTCTGAAAGAACAGGGATCGGGCCGACGAGTGAGTGTCGAGACGGACAGGTTTGGAATGTAGTCCCGACGGCATTCGGCCCGAAAAAGGGTCCTCTCCCGGGGAGGACGGGTCACGGACCGTGGTCCGCGCCCGCCCTCCCGGCGACCTGGCGTCAAACCGCCAGGGAATCGATCTCTCCGACCCAGTGGTCGGCGTTGAGTTCGCCTTGGGCGAACGTGGCGAGGGTCTCGAACACCGCATCGGAGAAACCTCCGATGTTCAGGATGTCCTCGCGTTCCTTCGCCTGGCTCGAGCCGTAGGGCTGGAGATCCAGGCAGACCAGCCGGGCTTGCGGATTGCGGCGCCGGAATCCGGCCCACTCCGCCATCGTGGCGGTGCTCCGACCCCCGCCCGTCGAATCAACCCAGCTCTGATTATCCGAGACCAGCACCACGAGGTCGGCCTTGGCCTTCCGCCGGTTCAGGTCGGTGAGCGGCGCGCTGCAGTTGGTTCCGCCACTCGGCAACCCCGCCAGCAGGGCGGCGTTGGTCATGACGGAATCCCGCGGATTCAACCGCACCGGCACGACGTCGTCGGAGAATGGCAGCACTTCCGTCTCCCCGTTCTTCCGAACCAGGGCCGCCGCCACCAGCGCGGCCACATCCACGCAGCGCACCGCGGTGGTTGAACCCTTGCGATACCCGGTCACCGGCGATTGCATGGACCCCGAAACATCGGGGCAGACCACCACCCGGCCCTGGATCGAAGGGACGTTTTCGAGCGCGACTTCCATCGCGTCCTGCAACGCCTCCCGAACTTCGGCCGGCACGGACGCGTCCGTTTGCGCGTGAGCGACCATGAGCTGGTACGGGAAGACTCGTGCCTTCCGGACGTTCGCCCGGTCGCGCAGCCGTTCGGCCACCAGCCGGGTGACCTTGCGGTCGGCGAACACCCCGTGCCGCGCAAAGGTGTTCAGGTTCATCCGGGTCATCTGCCACGGCGCACGCCGGGCGATCGCGGTCCACTCGGGCGTCCCGAGCTGCAACGCGGTCAGGAGCTGGAACGGCACGTCCGGGACTTCCCGGGTCTCTCCGCGCTTGAAGGATTCAAAACCCTTCACGCACTCCGGCAGCGCCGAGGCGTCGTGGCTGCGTCCCAGCAACCAGCCGTAAAAGGCGGCCCGGGCCGGTGTCGAGGGACGCGGGTGAACCATCTTCACAACATCCGCCAGGGACGGACTCTGGCCGACCGATGCCCGGAGCAGTTGTTCGTCCGTGCGGGAATCGAGCCAGCGTTGGACCAGCTTCTTCGGCACCGAGCCGAGCGATTTGCGGGCCACGGCGCCGGACCGGAGGATCTGCACAAAGTTGCGCACCATCTTTCCGTCGTCGCAGACCCGGGGGAACACCGCCTTCAGCTTCGTGGAGTCGAGCACGCTGAGCGCGGCGCAGAGCAGGGCCGGCATGTCCTTCATGTGCCCGCGTTCCCGGCTGTAGACCGCCACCTTGGCGGTGAATTCGGGACCCACGGCGCTGGCCAGTTCCAGCACCCGGGTGAGCTGGGATTCGGCGGACGCGTAGAAGGTTCCGTTGAGGCACCCGGTCACCGCGTACTGCGCCAGCTCGTGCTTCGGACCCAGCGAGAAGGCCGGGGATCCTTCCTCGTTCACCGTGTCGGTGGGCGCCAGCGTCGCGAGGTCAACCTCGGTCGGATTCGGGACCCCGGGAGCGGACGACCGCAGCCACTGGGCGAAGGATTGGAAGAGGTTTTTGTTGGCCATGGGATGCCTTTCGTTTCGTACGACACCCCTATTGCACGCCCCGTGCCAGAGGGCCTGGGGCAGGGGCGGGGAGGGGGTGGGTGAGGGAGGAAGTCGTGGAAATGGGCCAATGGCAGGGAGTTGGGGGAAGGGAGTGAGGAGTGGGGAGAAGGGAGTTGGGAGCTGGAATGCGCGCGGATAAGCGAAGGGAGCGCGGATAAGATAAATGGATCTACGTCCTTCACGCGCACTCCGTGCTGGATCGCTCACGGAGGGAAGGGCGCGACCTCCGGGCGCGCCGCCCTTCGAAGCCCCGTGCCTCCCGAAGTTGTGGGGGAAGGTAGGGCGGCCTCTCCGAGGACGCCGCACTGGAGGTCGACGTGCAGGGACGGCGCGCTCGGAGATCGCGCCCTGCCGACAACTGTCTTCCGGACGATGAAAACAGGCGGATCCCAAACCCTGACAGGCATCGCGGACGGGGTTCTTCCAGCTCCGGGTGCAGATCGGGAGGCGCCGGACTCGCGGAATGGGATCACTCGGGACGACGTCGAGGTCTGGTCCCGGAGCCAAGGCACCGTCCGCAGTCCAGGCGTTGCCTGAGGGACGTCCGCATCCGCCACGGCTTGCCAAACTGCTTGCCGTACAAAGCGATTCCGAAGGATGGTCTTCACTCATCCAAGGCTGCGCCCCGTTGAGTGCCTCGGACCAAGGGTGCTCGCATCATCCAGCCATGAAGACCGCCTCCCTCCGCAGCAACGCAAGGCATGAGAACCACCGGGCGGCGGCTGATCGCAGCCTCAGCCTCTCCCCCGTCCCGTCCTTTGCCTCCACGTCGCTCCAGGCGATTTCCGGGAGTCCTGCCCCGGGGACACTGACCGCGGCGATCCACGATAGCCCGCGCCAGGCGGCGCAAAGGCAGGTGATCCAACGAATTCGCGCCTGGTCTTCCGCCTCAAGCCAACGCCATGTGTCCCCGGCTTCCTCGGGGGATGGGCAGCCATTCGCCGAAAAGCCGCCCGATCGCGCCGTCCTGCCCGGGATCGGAAATCAGGGCCCGATCCAGAGAAAGCACCGCATCGATCTGAGCAAGGTTCCCGAGGACAAAAAGAAGAACGTCCAGGACAAGTTGGAGGAACTGAAGCGGGCGAAGAAATCGGGGAAGCTGGGCAAGACCGCCACGTGGGCGACCAGCCCAGACAAGGACGAATCGAGGGATGACGTCTACAACAAGGACATCGAGGGCATCCGGAAGGCGTACGAAGAGGGGATCATCAAACTGGCCAAAGAGGAGGGTGTCGATACAACCGCCCTTGTCTCCGGCGACGCCTACTACGGGGACGATGTGGATGAGAACGGGGTGAAGATCTTTCGGAGGCCCGATACCGGCAAGGAGTACGTCAAGGACATGCGCGGCACCTTTGTGCCTCGCTACATCCGGCGAGAACTCAACCATCAAGATGACCTGACAGGCGGAATCAAGACGCAGGGAATCAGTACGTTGGGCAAGTTGAAGCGGGAGAAAGGCTACGGCCCGGGAGGTCGTGGGGCCCTGACCTGGGGCCAGCGCGAGTTCCTGCAGCAAAGCATTGGAGGCGGCGGCAATCTGTTTGCCCTGAGCCATACGTCCACCAAGCGACCGATCCTGAGCAATGATCACGAGAGCTTTGGGGCGAAGCCGGATCCCCACAATCACAGCGGAGCCATCCTCACGGACCTGGCCAAGATGGGGGGTGGGAAATTTGCCGCCCAATGGACGTTGGATCCGGTCACAGGCCATAAGGTGCCCTTGCCCGAGGGGCTCCATCAGACGGTTGACAAGTTCGACAAGAAAAAGGGTGTTCTGAAAGCGGGATCGGGCGCGAAGCGCGACAAGAAGGTGCTTTTGAGCGGTTATCGCAACATGGAGGTGGTGGCGGAGGCAGTGCCCAAGGAGGCCATCATCCAGCCGGATGCCAGCTGGAAAAAGGAAGAGGGACCGAAGAGCACCTACCACACCGGGGCGTCCCAGCGCGGTCAGAGCATGGAAAGCTTCCGCGCCGCAAAGCGGGAGGAAGTCCTGGGCCAACTCCACTGGAAAAAGGTCGAGGACCAGTACCTCAAGAACCGGGCCAAGAAGAAGATCAAAAACCCACCCCCTTTGGCGGACGCGATCCAGGTGGACGATGAAAGTGGCCGGTATTGGAAGAGCGAACTGACGCAATCGCCCTATTGGAAAAAATTGCTGGCCAGCCCGCCATAGCGCGCGTCTCCGCGAACGAAAGCGGGTGCCGATGGCGGGAGTTGAACCCGTTGCAAAGTATTCGGGATAAAAGCGCTAAACTTCGCTAAAACCGCGTAAACGCTCGCGGTTTCTCCGCTTCGGCCCCAGCGAGAAGGCCGGGGATTCTTCCGCGTTCACCGTGTCGGTGGGCGCCAATGTCGCGAGGTCGACTTCCGTCAGATTCGGGACCCCGGGAGCGAACGACCGCAGCCACTGGGCGAAGGATTGGAAGAGGTTTTTGTTGGCCATGGGATGCCTTTCGTTTCGTACGACACCCCTATTGCACGCCCCGTGCCAGAGGGCCTGGGGCAGGGGCGGGGAGGGGGTGGGTGAGGGAGGAAGTCGTGGAAATGGGCCAATGGCAGGGAGTTGGGGGAAGGGAGTGAGGAGTGGGGAGAAGGGAGTTGGGAGCTGGAATGCGCGCGGATAAGCGAAGGGAGCGCGGATAAGATAAATGGATCTACGTCCTTCACGCGCACTCCGTGCTGGATCGCTCACGGAGGGAAGGGCGCGACCTCCGGGCGCGCCGCCCTTCGAAGCCCCGTGCCTCCCGAAGTTGTGGGGGAAGGTAGGGC
>CAYZAE010000110.1:0-5086 GCA_964476125.1 uncultured Verrucomicrobiota bacterium
TGGAGTGCGGTGGCCCTCCACCGCTTTGGATTCGCGGTGCGGGCGGGAAGAGACGGGGGTGGGTGTCCCCGGGGTTGGGGGGCGAAGGAGGCGTTGAGGAAAGCGGCAGGGGGCTGCCGCAGCCCAAAGGCGTGTGGAGCGCGGTGGGGAGCCGGGAGTGGGGAGTGCGGCGACATGTCGCCGCAGTCGGACGGCCGGTCTATTTGCCCAGGCAGAACTGGCTGAAGATGCTGTCGAGCAGGTCGTCGGTGGCGGTGCCGCCGACGATTTCGCCGATGGCGGTAACGGCGATGCGGAGGTCCAGCGCGACCAGTTCCAGGCCGAGCTCGGCAACCAAGGCGGTACGGGTGCGATCGAGGCCCTCGCGGGCGCGTCGAAGGGCATCCTCGTGGCGGGCGTTGATGGTGGCTTCCGGAAGCGCCTCGGTGGCTCCGGAACGTATCCGGCCCGCGATGGCTTCCTTGAGGGTTTCCAGTCCCTCCCCGGTGACGCAACTGACGGGAACGGGCTCTGCCTCCTGGGTGCCGGCCGGGAGTTCCAGTCGCCGGGGAAGGTCCGATTTATTGAGCACCAGAAGCCTCGGTTTGTCAGCGAACTGGCCCAGGAACTCCAGGTCCGCAGGTTGGAGGAGGTCTGAACCATCCAGAACATGGAGCACCAGTTCCGCCCGGTCGGCCGCTTTGCGGGTGCGGCGGATGCCTTCGCGCTCGAGGTCGTCGGCCGCATCACGCAGCCCGGCGGTGTCGATGAACACCACCGGGTACCCGCGGATGCTGGCGGTTTCCTCGATGGTGTCCCGGGTTGTGCCGGCCACGGGCGATACAATGGCCCGATCGTGTCCGAGAAGGCGGTTGAGCAGGCTGGATTTACCGGCGTTCGGGCAGCCGACGATGACCGTTCGGATGCCTCGCCGGAGCACCTGTCCCTCCCGGGCCGTGGCGAGCAAGCCATCGAGGGTCGATAGCGCGGACTCAAGGCGCGCGGTCATCCGGTCCCGGGTGTCCGGCGCGATGTCTTCGTCCGGGAAATCAATGTGGGCTTCGACATGGGCGAGAAGGCCCAGCAATTCGTCGCGGAGCGGACCTACCCGGCGGGAGAGGGAGCCTGCGAGTTGTTCCTGGGCGGCGGCGAGGGCGAGTTCGGTGCGGGCATGGATGACATCCGCGACGGCCTCGGCCTGGGTGAGGTCGAGGCGTCCGTTGAGAAAGGCGCGGCGGGAGAACTCCCCGGGTTGCGCGGCGCGGGCGCCTGCGGCGAGGAGGGCGTCCAGGACCAGTCGGGTGACGAGGACGCCGCCGTGGCAGGATACTTCCACGACGTCCTCCCGGGTGAAGGTGCGGGGGGCGCGCATGACCGCGACGAGGACTTCGTCGAGGCGGCGGCCTTCGCGCACGATGTGGCCGTAGTGGAGGGTGTGGCTCGGAGCGGTGGCGAGTTGGGTTGGTGGTTTCCGAGCGGAGCAGAAGACCTGATCTGCGACCGCGGTGGCGCGGGGGCCGGAGATGCGGATCACCGCCAGGCCGGATTCACCGGGGGGAGTGGCGATGGCGGCGATCGTGTCGGACTCGGCGGCGGAGAGGCGCACGTCGAGAGCATGCGGGCAGAGCCTGGGAAGCGCGAGATCAGGCCTTGCGAACGCGGTCCAGGCTCCACTTGTCGCGGTAAACGCGGTCGAGCCAGGCGTTGTCGCCGAAGCCGTCGAGGAACCGTTCCTTTTTGGCGTCCCACTTCAGCCGGCGGCCGTTCCAGTAGGCGAGATTGACGAGGTGACAGACGGAGACGGTGCGGGCGCCGACTTCGACATCGCAGATGGGGCGTTTGCGGGAGCCGATGCAGGAGAGCCAGTCGCCGATGTGATCGTTGCTTTCGTAGAGCTGGATCTTGTGTTGTTTGAGATCGGTTTCGACGAGGGATTCGGGGGTGGACTCGAACTTGCCGCGGTTGACGAAGATGCGGCCTTCGGTGCCGAGGAAGGTGACGCCGTTGCCGGAGACATGTTTCACCACGGTGCCGTCGGCGTAGATCAACTGGACGCCGCTCTCGGCATTGGTTTCGGCGGGGGGGATGACTTCGACCGGGCCGCTCTCGTCCATGCCCAGACCCCACTGGGCGATGTCGAAATGGTGGGCGCCCCAGTCGGTGACCATGCCGCCACCGTATTCGCGGAAGGCGCGCCAGTTGGGGAAGTGGGTGTGCACGCCGCGGGGGCTGAGCACGGAGTTGTATTCGCGCCAGGGGGCGGGGCCGAGCCAGAGGTTCCAGTCGAGGCCGGGTTCCGTGGGTTCCGCGGGCAGATCGCACCAGCGGCCGGGGCCGCCGATGGCGACATGGATTTCCTGGATCTTCCCGAGAGCGCCATTGCGGACGAGCTGGCAGGCGCGGCGGAATTCGCGGGAGGAGCGCTGCATGGAGCCGGTCTGGAAGACCCGGCGGTTCCGGCGCACGGCTTCCACGAGGGCGCGGGCTTCGTGAACGGTCTGGGTGAGGGGTTTCTCGCAGTAGATGTCCTTGCGGGCCTTCGCGGCCAGGATGCCGATCATGGCATGCCAATGGTCGGGCGTGGCGATCACCACCGCATCGATGTCGGCGCGGCCGAGCAGGTCCTGGAAATCGGCGTAGGCGGCGCACACCCTGGGGGAGTCCGGGCCGCCTTTTTGGGCGTAATGTTTCTCGATGGTGTTCCGGGCGTTGTTTCGCCGGTTGGCATCGACGTCGCAGACGGCGAGGACCTGGACGTTGGGGCGGTTGAGGCAGTTGCCGAGCAGGTAGCGGCCCTGGGTGCCGTTGCCGATGAACCCGAGCCGGATGCGTTCGCTGGGCGGCACTTCGGCGCCCCAGACCCGGGAGGGCAGGAGGTTGGGGGCGGCGAGGGCGGCCGCGGCAGCGGAGGCTGAGGCGGCGGTGCGAAGGAACGAGCGTCGGGACAGGGGTGCGTTCATGGCGCGATGACGTGTCGTGGTTGTGGACGGGCTGCCAGCAGATTGTTTCGGAGACAATCCCCCGGTCGGCGGCACGGATCCCCGCGCCACGGGCTGAGGGAAATTCGGATTTCGGATTGCGCCCCGAGGCACGAAGGGAATGCGCGGCAAGCGCATCCGATCGGTTTGATTTCGAGGGGCCTTTCTTCGTGGTCTTGGTGTGTTTGGTGGTTACCCATCAGGGAATCTGCGGCAGAAAAGGAAACTGGGGGGGGCTGATCGCCTCCGTGGTTTCCCTTGCGGGGGCGGGCGGGGTTCGGGAGAGTCGCGACCGATTCTGAACTATGGGTCACATCAAGCTTCACATTCCGGGGCCGGTCGAAGTCAGTGCCAAGACTTTCGAGGCGTTTTGCCGGCCGATGATCGGCCACCGGGGGCAGGGGTACAAAGATCTGTATGCGAAGATGCAGCCGCAGCTGCAGGCGTTGCTGGGCACGAAGCAGCTCGTGTATCTGAGCACCTCGTCCGCCTGGGGCGTGATGGAGGCGGCGGTGCGGAACCTGGTGTCGAAGAAGGTCCTGAACTGCATGTGCGGGGCGTTCTCGGACAAGTGGTTTGATGTTTCGAAGCGCTGTGGCAAGGCGGCGGAGGGGTTGCAGGTGGCGTGGGGCTCGCCGGTGCTGGCTTCCGCGATCGACGCCCGCCTGGCCACCGGCCAGTTCGATGCGCTGACGCTGATCCACAACGAGACCAGCTGCGGCCTGATGAATCCCCTGGAGGAGATCGCGGCCCTGAAGCGCAAGTACCCGGACGTGATGTTCATCGTGGACACCGTGAGTTCGCTGAGCGCGGTGCCGATGAGCCTGGATGCCCTGGGCATCGACGTTCTGCTGGCCGGCGTGCAGAAGGCGCTGGCGTTGCCGCCCGGACTTGCCGTGTTCGCCTGTTCTCCGGCCGCCCTGGCCAAGTCGGCGACCGCTGCCGATCGCGGTTACTACTTTGACTTCATCGAGTTCCAGAAGAACGCCGAGGGTTCGATGACCCCCAGCACTCCGAGTGTCAGCCACACTTATGCGCTGTCGTCGAAGCTGGACGACATCTTTGCCGAGGGGTTGGAGACGCGGTACGCCCGGCACGCGGAGACCAACACGATGTTGCGGGACTGGGCGGCGCGGAACGGGTTCACCCTGTTCCCGGAGGCGGGTTACGAGTCGAAGACCCTGGTGTGCGTGAACAACGGGGCGAAGCCCGGCGGCCGGGTGATTGACGTGGCGAAGTTCCAGAAGCTGGTGAAGGACCGGGGCGTGCTGATTGACGGCGGGTACGGCAAGATCAAGGGCACGACCTTCCGCGTCTCGAACATGGGGGACGAGACGGTGGCCAGCATTGGATCGCTGGTGGGTCTTCTGGACGAGGCGCTGGCGAAGCTCTGAAACCGCGTATTTCCCGGCGGAAAACTTGTTTGGCGTCGGGATTCCCCGCGACTACCTTTTTCAAAAGCAATGAGCACATTCTCGATGGCTGCGATTGGTGCGTCCGTTGTGGCGTTCGCCCTGACGGCTTCGGCCGGCACCAACAGTTTCCAGGTCCCGACCTTCCGGGGTCAGCCCGGGTCGACCTTTTCGGGTTGGGAAAGTTTCCAGGTGGCGGTGGGTGGAGCCGGCAATACGCCGGATCTCGCCGGGAGCAGCGGCAACGCGCGCTTGTTCCAGTTCTCGCCGAGCGCGCAGGTGCTTGGTTCGGGCAACCTCTACAACGGGGGTGAGGCCAGTTCGTTCGAGATCCGGTACTCGGGCACGGAACCGATCACCAAAGTGGTCCTCCAGATCCGGGCCTTGGGAACGGAGCTGAAGTATGACGACGTGAAGTTGGTCGCCTGGACCCAGAGTCTGTCCTCCCCGCGCACGGAACTGGACCGGCTGGCGTTTGGGCCGCCGCCGCCGAACCCCGGCAGTGGTTTTGCTGTTTCGAGCCTTTGGGAGTGGGACATCACCGGCTTGGCGGCGACCAGTTTTGCGATCGCGATTCCGGCGACGGAGCTGAATCTGAGCCTGGACTCGGCGACGCTGGATGTTCAGGTCGTTCCGGAGCCTGGCGTGTGGACGATGTTCGCGATGGGTTCCCTGGCTTTGGTTCTGGCGCGTCGCTCCCGCCGCTAAGGCGGGCGG
>CAYZAE010000110.1:5186-22376 GCA_964476125.1 uncultured Verrucomicrobiota bacterium
CATTCGCCATTCACAACGCATCGATGCGCGCTCCGTTTTTTTCTTCCCCCGTGCGCGGCATTACGCGGATGGGTTTTTGGGGTTTTCTCCTGTGGGGCATGGCCCAGGCCTTTGGGGCGGGGCCGTTCCGGCTGGCTCCGGAGCAGCCGACCTTGGACCGGTGGAATTATCCCTTCAACTTCCAGCCGGCGGACCGGCCGGTGGCGCCGACGTACGGGTCCTTTGATCCGCGCTTCGACACCCGCGATGCGGAGTTGCTCCTGGGGTGGGACACGGCCTCGATGCTGGCGACCAACGCGGGTCCTGGCCGGTATCTCCTGAGCCGGGTGCGGGTGACGCTGACCTCGGTGGCGCCGATCCTGCCGAACAAGCCGTTTGTCTACGATCCCACGTATGATTCCTATCGGACCTACCTGAAGAACGGGCCGGAGGCCTTGCCGGATTCCGATCCGGGCCGGCCCATTGAACTGTACGGGGTGGATTTCCGGGGGGGATTCACGGTGGAGACCTTTCTCGAGGGATCCTTTTTCGGCCCGTTGGGGGCCTACACTTCGAACACCATCTCCATCGGGACGCGGAATGCGTACGGAGCCATGCACGACACCAACGGGTTGTTCATGGACATCGCGAACAACGTCGGCCAGCTCAATGCCGGCTGGACCCATCCGCCCTTTGAGGTGCGGCCGTGGGCGATTGGGACGACGACGAATGTGCCGCCGGGCGGGGAAATGCCGGATCAGGGCACGATGAGTTTCGACGTGGATTTGTCGGATCCGCTGGTGGTGGGTTACCTGCAGGCTGCCCTGAATGGCGGAAGACTTCGTCTCATGGTCAGTTCGCTCTCTCCGGCGGGGCAGAGCACCCCGGGCGGCACCGGGGCGGGCGGTGCCGGGGCTTATCCCTGGTGGGCGAACAAGGAAAACCTCCTTTACGACGGTCCGCGGATTGAGATCGAAGGCGTGCTGGTGGGGGAAGAGGACTCCGACTCGGATTCCCTGCCGGACGATTGGGAGCGGTTCTGGCTCGGCAACCTGGATTCCGGTGGGGATTCAGATCGGGACGGCGACGGAGCCACGAACCTGGCGGAGCTGGGAGCCGGCACGAATCCGGCGGACGCTGGCAGTGTTTTCCGGGTCACGGGTTGGGATCGGACTTCGGAGGGCATCGATGTCCTGAGATTTCCGGTGGCGCCGAGTCGAAGTTATGGGGTGGAGGCCAGTGCGGATCTCGCGACGTGGTCCGAGGTGTCCGGGCGGCTCACCTATCCCGAGCCGGGGTTGGGCCAGTGGATCGGGGAACGGGCCGGCAGCGGGAGCGGGGATTCGGTCCTGCCGCGGTTCCTGCGGGTGCGCGTCCGCTGATTGGAGCCCCGTCGCATGGTCATGGAACCCGCGGGAGACCAGGCACTGCCGGCGCTGCGGCCGTCGACGCTTTACCTGGTGGCGACGCCGATCGGGAATCTGGAGGACATCACCCTGCGGGCGTTGCGAGTGTTGAAGGAGTGCGACGTGGTGGCGGCGGAGGACACGCGGCGGACCGGGTTGTTGCTTCGCCATTTCGGACTTCAGAAGCCGTTGCTCAGTTATTTCCGGTTCAACGAGGCGCGGCGCAGCGAGGAGATCGTGGAGCGTCTGGGACGTGGCGAGCGGGTGGCGCTGGTTTCGGATGCGGGGAGTCCTGGGATCAGCGATCCCGGGGAGCGGGTGGTGCGTGCGGCGATCGAGGCGGGTTTCCGGGTGGAGGCGATTCCCGGGGCTTGTGCGCTCATTGCCGGACTCACCTCCAGCGGTCTGCCGACCTCCGAGTTCCATTTCGCCGGTTTCCTGCCCCACAAATCCGGTCAACGCCGACGTACGCTGGAGCGGCTTCGGGAGATACCGGGCAGCCTGGCGTTGTACGAAAGCCCGTATCGCATCGCGCGCCTGCTGGAGGAGCTGGAGGCCGTGGTGCCCGGGCGCACGGTGGTGATCGGGAGGGAATTGACCAAGCGCTTCGAGGAACATCTGCGGGGAACGCCTGCGCAATTGATCGCGGCGACCCGGGGGAAATCCTGGAAGGGCGAGGTGACCGTCATCCTTTCGCCAGCCGGAGAATTGCCGGAGCCGCCGGTGGGCGGGGCGGGGCCTTATGCGGAGGACGAGCCGAGCGGGGAGGAGTCCGTCGCCGCCGAAGGAGCCGGTGGGGTGTCGGAGCAACGAGAGGAGGAGAGCGATGAAACGAAGCCCTGAGTTGGGGAAGCGGTCGTTGAACGCGGCCTTCCGGAGCGGGCGCGGCGTCGCCGGCCTGGTGCGGGTGGTGTTGATGCTGGCGGCGGGGACGGTGGGGACGGTGGGTGCCGGCGCGCAGACCGGGACCTCCGGCGGGCCCTCGGTGGCGCTGGAGGCGTTGCAGCGCCTCAAGGGCATGGATCTGGAGGCCAATCCGGCGCTGAAAGGCGCGGTGCTCAAGGTTCTGGAATCGACCCGGGGCACGGCGCAGTTCGTCGAGATCGTGCGCGATTTTTCCCTCGCGGGTCAGGAGGCGGGACTTCTCGAGGTGGCGGAGAAGCTGTCCGGGGAGAGTGCCGGGGCGGAGTCGGTCCGGCTGCTGCTCCAGGGGGAGGGGCGATCGATGCTTCGCGCCGCGCTTGGACCTTCGACTTCGAGCCCGGCGGCTGCCCGCCGTCTGGCGTTGGCGAAGGCGCTGGCCAACGCGGCGGATCCCGCGGGACTGCCGTTGCTGACGGAGTTGTTGCTCGACCCGGCGGCGGACGGTGCGTTGAGGGCCACAGCGGTCCACGGACTCGCGTCGTCCCAGGCCGGAGCGCGGGAGGTTTTGAAGCTCTCCGAGGCGGGCAAACTCGACGATGCCACGCGGAACACGGCGTCCCTGGCCCTGGCGCAATCCCGCTGGCCGGACATCCGGTCCGAAGCGGCGCGCGTGTTGCCTCCGCCCCGGGCGGCGGACGGCGGGGTTCTGCCGACGATCGGGGAGCTCGTGCGGATGCGGGGTGACGCGGTGGAGGGCGGGAAGGTGTTCCGGGGCGAGAAGGCGGCCTGCATCAAGTGCCACCGGGTGGGAACGGAGGGTGTGGATTTCGGGCCGGGGCTGAGTGAGATCGGAACCAAGCTGGCGCGCCAGGCGATCCTGGAATCGATTTTGGATCCAAGTGCCGGCATTGCCTTCGGGTACGAGGCCTGGAGCGTGGAGACGCGGGGAGGGGACGAGGAGTTTGGCATCATCGCCAGCGAGACCGCGGAGGAGCTGGCGTTGAAGCAGCAGACGGGGGTGGTTCTGCGATTGAAGAAGTTGGAAGTGACGCGACGCGAGAAACAGAAGCTGTCGGTCATGCCGTCGGGGCTGGCGCAGCTGCTGACCCGGCAGGAGTTGATCGATCTGGTGGAATATCTGACCACCCTGAAGACGCCGCCCAAGCCCTGACCGTTTTCCGGTCCGATCCGTCCGAATTACGTCACTGAGGCGGGGGAAGCGGCGGGAGGGTGATGGGAGGCGGGTTGGTGGGCAGGTCCGACTTGGAAGGGGCCGGGGAGAACATGCCGCGGAAGAAGCGGAGCGGCTGGAGGGGGAAGAGGATCACCTTGGGCAGCGCATAGAGCGGTTCGGCATCGAAGCGCGAGAGCGTTCCGGTGACGCGGTATTCCAGGAGCTTGGTGAGTGGTTTGAGCACCAGCCCGAACAGGGGGCCGAACCCGGCGATTTCCCCGAGCACCTGGGCCTCGACCCTGGCATTGATGCGCTGGTCGAGATCGATGGTCCCCCGGTAGAGCAGCGTGGCCGGCGGACACGCGATGACCAGATCCCTGGTGTGGAAGACCCCGTTGCTGACGACGAAGGTGGCGTCGGCGCGTTTGGCCCGGTTGTTGCCGATGCCGGGAATGATGGCGTTGAGCACCGGGCTCATGAAGCCAAACAAGGGGGCGTCCCAAATCAGGCCGTCCCGGAGGTTGGCGGAACCGGAGCCGTTCCAGGTTCGGATGTCCGTGGTGCGTGCCGAGTCGATGTCCAGATCGAGGTCGAAGGTGCCCTGGGCGAGGTTGGTGTGGTTCTGGGTGACTTCCTTGAGCAGGTCCTCGAGCCGCCCGTCGCGGACGCGGGCCTTGAATTGGTAACGACCGTCCTCGGGATCCGTGAGATCGAAGACCGCCTGGCCCTGGAGCGTGCCGCGATAGAACCCGGCCTGGATATTCGTGAAGGTCAGGTTGTTCTGTTCCCAGAGCAGCCGGGTGTTGATGCGGTCGGCGGAGAACCGCCAGAAGTGGAACGGGCCCCCTTCGATGTCGAACGCCATCCGGGCCGAGCCGATGCGGCGGGGTTGCAGGGTGCCCTGGGCGCGGACGGTGGGAGGGTTGTCGAAGCGGTAGTGCTCGAGCTTCTTTTCGAAGCCCGGGCTGATGACGGCGGCGATCACCGTGGGATCGATCGAATTGAGCGTGTTGGTGATCGAGAGCAGGTCGGTGTCGAACTCGTACCGGACCCCGGGCGACACGAGTTCCCCCTGGTCGCGGGTGATCCGGACCGGGGCGCCCACGAGGGTGCGGTTGGTGTACACCACGGAGGCCTCGAGCCGGTCGAAGCGGTGGCCGCGGAAGCCCAGGTTGGTGGCGACCACGGTGCCGAGGATCGATTGCTTGTCGCCTTCGGTCCAGGGCCCCCACACGGAGACGACGGCGTCGACGGGGGATTTGAACTCGAACAGGTCGAGGATGACGGCTGATTTTTCCCCGATGATGGGACGGAGCACTTGGGGAAGCACCCTGCCGCGGGCATCGACCTGGTATTCGCGGGTGTCGGGGTTGTAGACGACGCGGATGGCCTGGGAACCCTCGGGCCGGGTGGTGTTCAGATCGGGGAGAAGGAGATCGGAGCCGTCGAAGGTGATCGACGACCGCGCGGAATCGAAAGGCACGCCCTTGAATCCGCCGGGCCCGGTTTCGAAACGTCCGTCGAGCCGGGCGGAATTCTTCACGGTGCCTTTCCAGTCCGGTTTCGCCTCGCCCCAGGGGGGCAGGGTGACGGAGGCGGAGCCTTCGAACCGGGGGGGATCCTGCCATTGGTAGCGGACGAAGTTCTCGCGGCTCTTGGGTCCGAGCAGTTCATCGATGCCGTGGAAATCGAAGGTGGTCTTCGCCTTCAGTTGGGCGAGCCGGGTGGCGACGTCGAGGGAGCCCTGGACGGAGGCGTTGCCCCGGTAGAGGGAGGATTCGAGGCGGCGGACGGTGGCGATGGGCGCCTTCCAGTCGATCCCGAGTTCCAGTTTTTCGACGGCGAGCTTCGGGGATTGCACCTGTTCGAGGGCGATGTCGAGGGAGCCCAGGAAAGGCCAGAGATGGGACCAGGCGGCGACGTTGGCGGGCGCGGCGGGGCGTGGTTCGCCTTCGGGGGTTCCGAGATGGACCTGGAGCCGCACGGGGCCGGAGGTGCCCGGGGTGCCGGACAGGGAGGCGAGGGAGGCTTCGAGATGGAGGGACAGGGGGGTGGGAGCGGCGGGAGGGTTGTTGGTGCGCGGGGATCCGAGACGGGGCAGCAGCGTGTGAAGGACGTCGAGGTGGGTCATGAGATCCACGCCCGTGACCGGGTTTCCGAGGTTCGGCAGGGTTTCGATTTCGCGGGCTCTGGCGACCAGCAGGGTGTGGATGGGCAACGATTCCAGGTCGGCGCGCGTGACACCGGTGGGGGCGGCGAGGAGCAGGTTGGTGCCGGTGACGGACAGGGCGCGGGCGCGGAAGTTGCGCATGAACACGTGTTCGGCGGTGACGCGCCAGGTGGCGTTGGTGGCGAGTTCGGGCCGGGCGGGCCCGCGAAAGTCCAGCTGGGCCGAGATGCCGTCGGCACCGCCATGGCTGGTTTGCACTCCGGCCAGTTCGACGGTGACCACGGAATGATGAGGTGGGGGAGGGGCGAGCGCGGGAGCGGCCGCCGGGGCGGACGCCAGGGTGTCCCGAAGGGAGACGCGCAGACCACGGAGATCGCCCTGGGGTGTCCGCGCTTCCGGGATCTCGAGGTACGCGGTTCCCGAGGCGGCATTGGGTTGGAGTCCATCCAACTGAAGGGTCACCTCGAGACGGGGAGGGGCACCAAACGTGCAAAGGCGGATTTGTTCGAGGACGGATCGCAGCACCCGGCGGCGTTGGGCGGCGGCGGCGGGGTCGGGCGTGGTGCGCTTCCTCTGGAAGGCGGTGACGTTGGTGACCGTAGCGCGCAGGTCGAGTTCGAGCCCGAGCACCTGGGCGCCGAGTTGGCGGACTTCCCAGGCATCGCCGGGCAGAAAGCGGATGTCCGCGGCGACCCGGTCAACCTGCAGTTCGAGGGGCGGTTCGTCATCGACGGGAATGGGCAGGGCGAGCGAGCCGCTGCGGATGCGGAGTCCGCGCACGACTTCCCGGCGCTCGTGCCAGGGCGGGGGGGAGATGTCGAGGTCGGCCTCGGCGATGGCCAGTCGGGGGCCGTTGGTGCCGCCCCAGGCGACCCGGAGATCGGAGGCGACCAGGCCCCGGAACCAGTGGAAGCGCAGGGACGAGAAGTTCGCGGTCACACCGCGTTGTCCGAGTTCGTCGACGATCCGGGTCCGGATGAAGTCGGGGAGACCGGCGACGCGCAGCCAGGTGAGGCCGAGAAGGACGAAGAGAACGACGCCGAGCGCGGCGATCCGACACCACCGGAAGGAGCGTCGGCAGCGGCTCCAGAAGGGACGGCAGGGAGGTTTCTCCGGGGCGGCCATGGGAGCGGGCGCGGCTGTTACTGGGGTGGGTTGGGGCTTTGGGCGGCCATGCCCGATTCCCGCCAGACATCGTCGAAGACGGGGCCGGGGATTTCGAAGATGGGCAGGGAACCGTCGGCGAGCTGGAGGGCGCCGTAGCGGCGTCCGCCCGGGGCGGCCTTGCCGAACTTGAACCGCAGCGGCGGCTGGGCCGGCGGGCCCTTGAAATCGAGGGTGATCTCGACGCCCTTGTTGATGCCGATGCCGAGGCTGGCGGCGCGGGCGGGGCCGGAGCCGCGCCAGGCGGCAACCCGGGCCTCGCTGAGCCGGTGCAGGGCTTCGTCGAGGGCGAACGGATTCAGTTCGTTCAGGGCGCCGGGGGGCACGGACCAGTCGTTCGTGCCCTGGCGGCGCACGGTCCAATCGACGCCTTCGTGGCGGGCGGTGAGGCTGACGACCTGGGAGGCGTCGAAGCGCCAGAGGGCGCGGTCGCGCAGGCTGGCGGCGGAGCGCGGCAGTTCGTCGATATCGGCCGGGTTGAGCAGGTAGACCGGCTGCTCACCGGGAACGCGGGCGAACATGTGATTGTCGCGGAGGGCGCCGATTTCGAGTTGGGCGAGCACAGCGTTGGTGTCGCCGGCCTTGGACCGCAGGGTGACGCGGGCGGCGGGGGGGGCGAGGCCGTAGGTGGCGAGGTCGAGGTCCGTGACCACCTCCTTGGCGATCTCGATCATTTCGAGGGCGGCAAGGTGGTTGAAGAGCCGATCCACCAGCTGCGGGTCGGCTTTCTGGCCGGAGGGCTGGAGCGTCCAGCCGTCGCTGCCGGAGGTCACCAGGAAGTTGTCGGAACCGGAAAAGGCCATTTCCCGGACCTGGGTGCGATCGAAGCGGACCAGACGCCGGTCGAGCAGGTCCTTGTAGGGGACCTTGAGAAGTTCCTGGGCTTCGGCGGGCACGACGAGCGTGTCGGGTTCCCCGGGGCGCTGGGCGTAGACCGAAGGGGCGGAGGCATTGGTCAGGGCGGCGCCGAAGGCGAGGCTGTAGACCTCGTTGCTGCCGCGGGCCAGCGAGAAGGCGATTCGCGGCGGGCGCAATCCGGCAATCTCGGCGGGAGGCGTCGAGGTGGCGGGGAGGAATCCGGAGATCTGAAGCAGTCCAAGCTGACGGAGCAGCAGTCCGACGCGGACGGAATCGGCGCGGGCCGGTCGGGGTTCGGTCATTTCCCAGAGCCCGTTGGTGGGATCGCGGGAGAGGGAGAAGGCGCCGGAGGCGGAGGCGACGCGGATGCGGTCGAAGGCGAGGCGGTCGAGGGGAAGAAGCGTGGCATCGCGCCAGCCGTCGGGGGTCTGGGGCAGGTTGTCGAGGAAATCGGCGTCGGTGGCGAAGATGCCGGGCACGCCGTCCACCTGGTAGTAGACCTGGTTGCCGTTGATGCTGCGGATGCCGAGGCGCAGTTCGGTGCGGCCGGCGGGGGAATCCAGTCGGAGCGTGGTGACGGGCGGGTTGAGGCCGAAGTCGGCGACCGCCCGCGGACGTTGGTTCAGTTCCTGGGGGGTGAGGATGGAGCCGCCCTGGAGACTGGCGACGCGGTTGAGCAGGCCTTCGGCGAGGGCCTGGCGGGCGACGCGGTGGAGCGGGTCGTCGAGTTCCCAGAGCCCGTTGGATCGCACCAGGGTGACGGAGCGGTTGGAGGACAGGACCTGGAGGGAGCGGATCGAGGCGGGTTGGAAATCGGGCAGGACGTGGCGGGGTGCGGCGGAGCGGGCGCGGGCGAGTCGGGCGGGGCGTTCGATGGTAAGGACGAAGAGCCCGGCGAGGAGGGCGGAGGCCAGCAGGATGAGGGTGGTGCGCCAGTTCATCGTCGGAGGTGCGGGGAGGAAGGCGTCCGGGGGGGGCTTCAGTGACGTCGCCACCAGACCACGAACCCCGCGGCGAGCGCGGCTCCGGGCAGTACGAGCAGGAGGACGAGGCGGAGCATGCGCGATTGGAACGGGGTCATGGCGATCTGGTAGACGCGGATGGGGGCGGGCGGGATGCCGCCCAGCAGATGGGAGCGGTCGAGCAGCCAGTTTGCCGCAGAGGACGCGAAGTGGCCGTTGCCGGTCCAGTCGATGAACTGGTTGGCGAGGAAGGTGGAATCGCCGACGGCGACGATGCGGGTGGTGCCGAGGCTGGCGGCGACGCCGGGGAGGGCGCCGCGTTCGACGGCGACGGCGAGCGGGATTTCGCCGCGGCGATCGCCGGGGCTTTGCCGGTAGCCGCCGGGGACGAAGGTGGTGACGGCGACGCCGTTGGTGCCGGTGAGCAGCAGCGGGGAGATGGCGGCGGGGGCGCCGAGCACGTTGGCCCCGGGCTGGGCTTCCAGGGCGCGTGGTTGGAACAGGTACAGCCGCGACCGGGCGAGCGGGCTGGTGACCGGATGTTTGGCGACGCGCGCGACGGCCAGCAGGCCGTTCTCGGTCTGCGAATCATCGAGTACGAGGCTGTCGGTGACGTTGATGCCCCAGGAGACCAGCAGGGATTCGAGTCCGGTGCGGGTGCGGGTGTGGAACAGGGCGAAGAGCCGTCCGCCGCGGCGGAGATAGCGGTCGATGGCCTGCAGTTCGCCGGGCGTGAGCGGATCCTGGGCGCCGGCCACGACGAGCAGTTCGCATTCGCGGGGAACGTCGCCGGTGCCGGTGAGCCGGAGCGGGGCGACCTCGATGTTGTCCTCGGTGAACAGGGCGGCGAGTTTGCGGTAGCCGGTGTGGGAGGCTTCGGAGCGGAAGTCGTTTTCGCGGTGGCCCTCGAGGAAGCAGACGCGGCGGGAGCGGCCTTCGCAGACGGCGTTGATGGCGGAGGTGAAGAGGGCTTCACCCTTGAAGGCGATGGGGGTGACCTCCTTTTCGCCGCGGACCAGGGCTTGCGTGTCGTAGTCGCGCAGGTCGCGGGCGGGGACGGCCTTGGTGCGACCGCCCGATTCGAAGAGCACGAGGTCCGGTTCGTCGTCGGTGACGGTCATGGGGAACCGTCGGCGGAACTCCTGGGCGGCGGCGGGATTGCGGCGGTAGTCGATTTCCTCGACTTCGATCAACGGGGAATGCCCGGTGTATTCGGCGAGCAGGGCGCGGACGCTGGGGTAGGGTTCGCGGTCGCGGTCGAAGAAGACGGTGACGTGGACGCGGTTGGTGAGGGATTGGAGGGCGCCGAGGGTGAGTGGGGAGAGCCGGTAGTCGGCGGAGGCGCCCCAGTAGAACCGGACGGGGTGATGGGCGGCGAGGTAGTTGGCGATGCCGGCGAGGGCGAGCACGGAGAGGATGGAGACGAGCACGCTGGCGCCGATGGAGAGTCGGTTGCGGGTGGAGAAGCTCTCCTGGGGATGGGGGGAGGGGTCGGTCATGTCATCTCCAGCGTCGGGCCTCGATGACCTTGAGGGTGAGGAAGAGCAGCAGGGCGGCGAGGCTCTGGTGGAAGACCAGGTGTCGCAGGTCGACGACTCCGCGGGAGAATTCCCACATTTGTTCGACGAGTGAGAATTCGCGGAACAGGGCGGCGGACCAGGCGGCCTGGCCGGCGAGGGCGGGGGCGTTGAAGCTGAGCAGGAACAGGCCCATGCCGAGGGCGAGGGAGACGATGGCGGCGATGATCTGGCTCCGGGTGAGGGCGGAGGCGAAGATGCCGATGGCCACGTAAAGGGTGCCGAGGGAAAGGATGCCGAGGTAGGTGGAGGCGACGGTTCCCCAGTCGAGGGAGGAGGGGTCGTTGGTGTAATGCCGGACCACGAGCAGACAGGGCAGGAGGGGGAGCCAGAGGATGGCGAAGAAGGAAAGGCTGCCGGCGAACTTGCCGAGCACGACCTCGGCATCCCCGACCGGGGTGGTCATGAGGTTTTCGTAGGTGCCGGTGGCGCGTTCGGCGGCGAAGGCGCGCATGGTGATGATGGGGGTGGAAAGCAGGAGGATGACCCAGAAGAACAGCGAGCCGTAGAAAAGCTGGGTGAGAGGGATGTCGCTGGGCTTGGTCAGGGCGTCGGCGATCAGGGTGAAGCTGATGCCGAACAGCAGGAGCACGGCGGCGAGCACGACGTAGCCGACGGGGGAGCCGAACGACGACGACAGTTCGCGCCGCCAGAGGGTCAGGAAGACGCGCCAGTTCATTCCTCGGGACGCTCCGTGCGGGTGAGGTGGACGAAGATGTCCTCCAGGGAATGGCGGGTGAAGGTCAGTTCGCGCAGGCGCCAGCCGCGGTTCCGGGCCTCGTCGAACACCCGGTCGCGCAGGTCGGTGCCGTTCGTGGGCGTGATGGCGCAGCGGAAGTAGTCGCCGCTGGAGGGCGAGAGATTGAAGGCGGCGATTTCGGGCATGGTTTCCCAGCAGTCGCGCAGGTCCTCCTCGGGGGCGAGGATTTCGGCGACCACCTGGTTGCCGCTGCTGATGGAGTTCTGGAGGTCGACGGTGGTGCCGGCGGCGCGGACACGGCCCTTGTGCATGATGAGCACGCGGGTGCAGGTCATTTCGACCTCCGGCAGGATGTGGCTGGAGAGCAGGACTGAGCGGCGCTGGCCGAGGTCCTTGATGAGCTGGCGCAGCGACCGGATCTGGTTGGGATCGAGGCCGATGGTGGGTTCGTCGAGAATGAGCAGCGGCGGGTCATGCACCAGGGCGTCGGCGAGACCGACCCGTTGCCGGTAGCCCTTGGAGAGGGTGCCGATGATCCGGCGGCCGACGTCGCGGAGCCCGCACAGTTCCTGGACCAGATCGACCCGTTCCCGGGCGATGTCTCCGTACAGCCCCTTGAGCCGGGCGCGGAACTTGAGGTACTCCCGGACCCGCATTTCGGGCGGCAGCGGGTTGTTCTCGGGCATGTAGCCGATGCGACGCCGGACTTCCGTGGATTCGCGGAACACGTCGAACCCGGCGACTTTGGCAGTGCCTGAGGAGGCGGGCAGGAAGCCCGCGAGAATGCGCATCGTGGTGCTTTTGCCGGCCCCGTTGGGTCCGAGAAAGCCGACGATTTCACGGGGGCCGACCGTGAATGACAGTTCGTCGACCGCGGTGACCCGGCCGAAGCGGCGGGTGAGGCGGGAGACTTGAATGACCGGGGTACCATCCATCCGGAGACGGAAACGTTAGGCGTTCGCGGAGACCCGCTGCCACGGAAAAATGCGGCGGGAACGAGTCAGACTCCGGCGAGCAGGTGATGGTAGCGCTGGATCCGGACCATGTCGTCGCGGAGTTCCAGGTTTTCGTAGGCGTGTTCCAGGTTGGTGCAGACGCGCTGCAGCATGCGCCGGGGGCTGACCGGTTGGAGAAACGCCTCGTCGAAGGGGCGTCCCAGCTGGTTCACGAAGGTCACGCAATCGGTCCGGTTGAGCAGGCGTCCGCCATTGAAGGCGTCCACGTAGGTCTGGCGGGTGGGAGACTGGTAGCGGCAGAGGAAATGAGCCGGGAGACCGATGCCGGTGAGGGGAAGGGTGAGCCGGCGGCCGACCAGGAGCACGAGAATGCAAAGGCTGATCGGATTGCCGAGCCGCCGGTCCATGGTCCGGTTGAGATAACTGTTGTCGGGGTCGTAGTAATTGCTTTCGTTGCCCTTCAGTCCGATCTGCTGGAAGAGACCCACCTGGAGGGCCGCCAGCACGCCATCGTCGTCCTTGCGATCGTCCGGCAGCCATTCCGACACCTGGGCGGCCCAGTGATCGAGCATGGCGCGGTAGGCTTCGAGGTTGATCTCGGTGTAATGCGTCCGGGCGAGCCGGAAACAACCCTCCTCAAGATCGAGATCCTCGCCGGCCCGACGGCAGAATTCGATCATCTGCTGGTTCGCGGCCTCGGATTCGAACCGGCGGAGGATCTCCCGGGCGCGACGCCGCAGCAGCGGGACGTTGCTCAGGGTGTGCGGGCGCAGCCAGGGGACGAGGTCGGGTCCCTCCTCGATCAAGCGCTGGCGGGCGGCCTCGGAGACGGCCGGATCCTCGTCCTGAAGCAGGATCAGCAGCGCGCTCCGCTGGCCGGCGGTGAGCGGTGCCTGTCGGTTCGGGGTCGGGTTCATCAGCCGTGACCGGGATGAGACTGGCATTCCCGCCGGATGATTCAACCGGGAATCCGGCGGCGAAGCATCCTGCGTCAGGGCTCTTGCGGCCCCGCCTCCGGCATGCTCTCTGTGGGGCTGTCACGGATCGTTGGTTCGGATTTCGAACCTGGACGATCCTGGTCCGGTCGAAAGATTTGCCATGCAAAGCAGTCGGATATCTCAACCGTCATCGGCGGAACGGTACTCGGCGAAGAAGATGCGGAAGCCCGTGAACTTCTTCTGTCAGGCGCCGGAGGCCGAGAAGGTGGCGGTGGTTGGGGATTTCAACGAGTGGAATCCCGGGGCGAATCCCATGAGCCGGGGTCCGGACGGGGCCTGGCACATCCAGGTGCCGCTGCATCATGGGCATCACCGGTATGTGTTTTGGGTGGACGGCGTGGCGACGCTCGATCCGAGGGCGCAGGGGGTGTCGAGGAACGAGCGGAACGAGCGGGTGAGCCTGATGTCGGTGAGTTGACGGAGGCGTCCGGCAAATGCCCGGTTGCTGCGGGTTGGCCGGAGCCGATAGGTTCCGTTCGCCATGTCCTCGCCCGTCGCGTCGCGATTCCGACCGTTCATTCCCGCGTCCGCAGTGATTCCCGAGTGCACGTGGCGGGCCGTGCTGATGGGGACGATTCTGGGCATGGTGTTCGGGGCTTCGTCGCTGTACCTGGTGTTGAAGGTGGGGTTGACGGTGAGTGCCTCGATTCCGGTGGCGGTGATTTCCATCACCTTGTTTCGGCTGGCTTCCCGGTTCTTCGGCTTTCGCAACGCGACCATTCTGGAGAACAACATCGTGCAGACGGCGGGGTCGGCGGGGGAATCGATCGCGTTCGGGGTGGGGGTGACCATGCCGGCGATCATGATCCTGGGTTTCGATCTTGAGGTGACCCGGGTGATGCTGGTGGCGATTCTGGGGGGGCTGCTCGGCATTCTCATGATGATTCCCCTGCGTCGGGCGTTGATCGTCGAGCAGCATGGAACCCTCAAGTATCCGGAAGGCACGGCTTGCGGGGAGGTGCTGAAGGCGGGGGCGGACGAGGTCTCCCGCGCCGCCTCCGGCCGGCCCGTAGCCGCCAGTGCCGCGGCGGGTATGGCCGGGGCGGCGCCGCTGGTGTCCGGGGCGAGCACGATCTTCACGGGGTTTGGGATCGGTCTGGTCTACAACACCCTGATGAAGGCCCTCCGCCTTTGGCGGGACACGCCCGAGAAAGTCTTTGGACCTCCGTTCAAAGGGGGCTCGGTGGGCATCGAGATCACCCCGGAACTGCTGGGGGTCGGGTACATCATCGGACCCAGGATCGCGGCGATTATGTGCGCCGGCGGGGTGCTGGCCTACCTGGTGCTGATCCCGGCCATTGTGTTTTTCGGGGACGGACTGACCGCCGCATTGGCCCCGGGCGGAAAGCCGATTTCGTCCATGTCCCCGGGCGAGATCCGCAACGCCTACATCCTGTACATTGGCGCGGGGGCGGTGGCGGCGGGCGGGATCATCAGTGTGATCCGGTCATTGCCCCTGATCTGGCACGGGCTGAGGGCGGGGTTGCGGGATTTTTCGGCGAGCCGCGGGGCGCGGACGGCGGAGGTTCCGCGGACGGAGCAGGATCTTTCCCTGAAGTTCGTGGGGGGCGGGATCGTGGTGTTGCTGGTGCTGATCATGCTGGCGCGGCCCCTGAACATGAACTTCCTCGGGGCCCTGCTCATCGTTTTGTTCGGGTTCCTTTTTGTGACCGTTTCCTCGCGGTTGACGGGGGAGATTGGTTCCTCCTCGAACCCGATCTCGGGCATGACGGTGGCGACGCTGCTGTTGACCTGCCTGATTTTCCTGGGCCTGGGCTGGACCGGGCCGAGTTATTTCGTCACCGCGCTGTCGATCGGCGGCATCGTCTGCATCGCGTCGTCGAACGGCGGCACGACCTCGCAGGACCTCAAGTCGGGCTTCCTGGTGGGGGCCACCCCCCGGCTTCAGCAGATCGCCATCCTGGTCGGCGCCCTGGCCTCGGCCCTGGTGCTGGGTCCGATTCTGCTGCAATTGAACAAGGCGGCCACGGTTTACGTTCCGGCCGCCAAGGTGTCGCCCGGGTTGAAGACCGACGCCGCTTCCCTCGAACGGCGTGAACGGTTGAGCGGGCCGCAGGAGAAGTCGGACGCGAAGGAGTACCGGGTCTGGTACAAGACCGACACCACCGGGGGGCCGCCCGGCAAATATCTGGTGGACGACGCGGGCCTGGCGGTCTGGCTGGTGGATCCGGGGATCAACGGGGCGTACCGCACGCGGCCGGACGGGACGGAGGTGCAGAAGTTCGAGGCGCCGAAGGCGACGCTGATCAGTTACATCATCAAGGGCATTCTGAACCGGGAACTCCCGTGGCACCTGGTGTTGCTGGGGGTGATGATCGCGCTGGTGCTGGAAATGTCCGGCATACCCTCGCTGGCCTTCGCGGTGGGGGTTTACCTGCCGTTGTCGGCGTCCACCCCGATCTTCGTGGGCGGAGCCCTGCGGTGGTTGTCCGATCGCCATCTTCGCGGCCAGCATGCGGGCCGGGGCTTGACCGAGGATGAGCTGACGGCGGAGGGGGACAAGAGTCCGGGGGTGCTGCTGGCGTCGGGCTACATCGCGGGCGGGGCGATCGCGGGAATCCTGATCGCGTTCGTCCAGGGGTTGATGACGGACTTCTCGAACCGCATGGAGGTGTGGTCCTCGAACATGAACCCGTTTTACGCGCTCAAGGCCTTTGACGAGGGGCGTCCGTTCGAAGGCCTGGGGGAGTGGTTGAATTCCGTCGGGCTGTTTTCACCGCAGCTGCCTGATTTTCTCTCGATGATCCCGTTTGTCGCCCTGACCTGGTACCTCTGGAAAGTCTCCCGGACGCGGGCGCAGGAGGTGTCCTAGGGCGGTTCATCCGGACCCGGGGTGCGCGAGAGGGAAGGAACGAAGGACGAGGGCCCGGGCGGGTGAGCTCGTGGGCGAAACAAATGCCATTCAAATTCCAGCGGCTGGGGTTGCAGGCGTTGTTCCTGATCTCCGGGGCGCCCGGGTTGGCGGCGCAGCTGACCTGGACCCGGGTTTTTTCGGCGGGTCTGGGCCATGAGCTGCCGAGTCTGCTCGGGGTGGTCTCGGCTTTTTTTGCGGGGCTGGCTGCGGGGGCGTGGGTGTGGGACGGACCGGTGCGGCGCAGCGCGCGTCCGGCGTTGTGGTACGCGGCGCTGGAGGCGGGGAGCGCCCTGTGGATCCTGCTGACGCTCCCGGCGCTCGGTGCGCTGAATGGACTGGCGGCGGCCTGGATCGGGCCGGAGGCGGGCGGGTTCTGGCGGGGAATCGTGGCGTTCGCGGTGCCCCTGGCGGTGGTCGGACCGGCCGCGCTGGCGATGGGAGGCACGCTGCCGGCGATGGAACGGGCCGTCGCGCCGTTGCTGGGCGACGGCCGGGCGGTCGCAGGACTTTACGCTCTCAACACCACCGGGGCCGTGCTCGGCACGCTGGGGGCCGTGTTTGTCTCCATGCCGCGCCTCGGCTTTCAGGGAACCCTGGTCCTGGCCGCGGCGATGCAGGCTCTGCTGGCCCTGGCGGTCGGTGTGATGGGGTGTCGTCGGCAGGCTCCCGGGCGCGACCTTTCGAGAGCGGCGCGCGCCCCGGTGGCGGGATCGATTCCGCGGCGTCTGGCGCCCATGGCGTTCGCCACCGGCCTGCTGGGGCTGGGATTCGAACTGCTCGGGGTCCGGGCGCTGGCCCAGGTCACGGAGAACACGGTCCACACCTACGCGATCGGGTTGTCGGTTTTTCTGGTGGGCACGGCGGGTGGGGCGGCGGCGTTGCGCTGGGGGCAGCGGCGGGGGGTGGAGGTGGTTTACGGAACCCTGTTCGGCGCGGCGTCGATGGCCATCCTGGCTTCGATGGCGCTGATCGCGGTGGGTGCGGGAGGGAAGGAGACGCTGCGACGCGTTCTGGGGGTGTCGGGGGCGGAGGTGGGGTTGTCGCTTGCGATGTTCCTGGTGCCCTCGATGGTGATGGGGGCGTTGTTTGCGCGCCTGGCCCAGGAGGCCGGGGACACCGGGGTGGGGGTGGGGCGGGTGATGGCGTGGAACACCCTGGGCGGGGCGCTTGCGGCACCGTTGATCATGTGCGTCTGGCTGCCCTGGGTGGGAATCAAGACCGCCCTGCTTTCGGTGGCCCTGGGGTATCTGGGCGGGCTTCGTCCACGCGAAACCAGCGGCTGGCGCTGGGCGATTCCCGCCGTGGTGCTGGCCAGCATTCCCCTGCTTCCCGCGCGGCTGCGGCTGCTGGATCTCCCGCCGGGCGGTGCGGAGGTGAGGAGGCTGGAGGAGGGCGCGTTGGCGACGGTGACGGTGGTCCGGACTCCCGACGGTCACCGGACGCTGCGGGTGAACAACCGTTTCCAGCAGGGGGGAACCGGGACGGCCCTTGCGGCGAAGCGCCACGC
>CAYZAE010000111.1:0-2157 GCA_964476125.1 uncultured Verrucomicrobiota bacterium
GCCTCCAGCACCTGGTTCGGCACCCACGCCCGCTACTGGTAGCCGACCGCACCCCCCCACCGACCTCCGCCGCCTCCACCACCGCCCGTCCTCTCCTCAAGCCACGAGGACGGGCGGTGGCCTCCCCGGCGACCCGGTCATGGTCCCGTCCACCCACCCCATCCCCTCCCACTCCTCCCCGCGCCCACGCACCGCGCGACGGCTCCTTCCCACCCTCCTGCTCCTCGGCACCTTCTCGGATCTCAACCCCCAACGGGCCCGGCCTCCCGAATCCCAACTCCGCCCCCATCCCGCCGCTTCCGCGGTCTCCCCCGCACTCCCCCACCGCCTCCACCCCGGCTCCCAACTTCCCGGTCCTCCCCCGCACCCACCCTTCGCCACCGACACCGCGTCGTCCGCACCCCAATCCCCCGCAGGCATCTCGTTCAACGGACGCCTCTTTGGCCCCGATCCCGCAGCGTCGGAAACCCTGGCCCGCTTCCAGCAAAGGCTCGAACCCGGCAACACCGCCGTCGCCCTGCTCGGCGTCGATTCCAAACCGGGACGCGCCCTCCGCGACACCCTCGCCACTCACGGCATTCAACTGCTCGATTACGTCCCGGACGACGGCTGGATCGTCCGGGTGTCAGGCACACCCGAAGCCCGGCCTTGTCCGGGGGTGACTTGTTTCCAGCCCCTGGATGCGCCCTTGCGGGTCCAACCCGGGCTGCGCGAGCACGCGGCGCACCGGGCCGAGGTGTCGCTCTACGTGCACAACCTCCGCGATCGCCCCATCTCGGGGCTCCGCGACGCTCTGGAGGGGGCTGGGTTCCGGGAACTCACCCTCCTCGCAGTGGGCGATCGAGCCCATCTCGCCACCACCGTTCCCGCCCACCGCTTCGACGCGTTCCTCCGCATCGCCTCCGCACACCCCGACGTGCAGCGGATCGAGGCGGGGGGACGGCCACGGCTGCTCAACGATTCAGCCCGCCAGATCACCCAGGGAGGACGGGATCCCGGAACCACCCCGTTCCATGACCGGGGGATCCACGGACTTCACCAGACCATCGCCGTCTGCGACACCGGACTGGACATCGATGCCTGTTTCTTTCGCGAACCCGGCCCGGGCCCGGGTCTTCCACCGGTCCAGAGTCTGGCAGGCAGCGCCACCGATCGTTCACGGCGCAAGGTGATTGCGGTCAGCTTTCTCGACGCCTCCGACACCCCGGAAGACCCGCAGGCCTGGGATAACCACGGACACGGCACCTCCGTCGCGGGGTGCGCCGCGGGCTCGTCCTTCGAGGATCCCTGGAACCTGGAGTCGGACCACGGCATGGCCCCCGGAGCGTGGCTGGTCATCCAGGACGCAGGCCATGCCGGGGGAGACGCCTGCGCCGACCTTCCCGGTCTCGGATGTCCGGTCACCCAGTTCCACCCCACCCTGCTTCAGGCGGTGGCGATGGGCGCCACCATCCACAACAACAGCTGGGGTGACCAGGAATCCAGCCTGGCCCCCAACGGCTACACCCAGGCCTGTCGCGAACTCGACCTGGTCACCTGGTCCAACCGCCAGTTTCTCGTGGTGTGCGCCGCGGGAAACGGAGGGCTGAACGACACCGTGGGCAGCCCGTCCACGTCCAAAAACTGTCTGAGCATCGCCGCCTCCCTCTCAGGCCCCGGCCAGGATCGCATCGCGGGATACTCCAGCCGTGGCTGGGCCAGCGACGGACGCTACAAACCCGATCTCGCCGCCCCCGGGGACGGACTGCGCACCGCGGCCAGCGACGGTGATGTGACCACCGCGAACTGCTATCGGACCCGTCGGTCCGGAACGAGCTTCGCCTCCCCCATCGTGGCCGGTCTGGCCGCCTTGGTGCGCGATTACTTCGCCCAAGGCTTTCATCCGACCGGCCTTCCCACCGCCGATCATCAAGACCACGAAGTCAGCGCCGCCCTGGTCAAGGCAGTCCTCATCCACTCCGCAGAACCCATGTCCGGAGCCGCCAACCCGCCCCCATCCCGCGATCAGGGCTGGGGACGGGTGAACCTTTCCCGGACCCTGCCCCTGGCCCCCCGCCCCCACCCCCCCCACCCCCAGGACCCACCCCCCCCCCCCCCCCCAACCCCCCCCCCACCCCCCCCCGCCCCCCCCCCCCCAACCCCCCCCCCCACCCCCCC
>CAYZAE010000111.1:2167-22184 GCA_964476125.1 uncultured Verrucomicrobiota bacterium
CCATCAATCCGGCGTCGGCCCTGACCACTACCACCTTCACCGAAACCCCCGCCCCACCCCACCGCGTCCTCCTCCGACTGACCTCCACCCAACGCCCACTCCGGGTCACCCTCGTCTGGACCGATTACCCCGCCGCACCCGGCGCCGACCGACATCTCGTCAACGACCTCGACCTTCGCGTGCGCACCCAACACCGAACACTTCGCGGCAACCCCTCCAACGCCCATCCTTCCGCCCCCCACGACCGGCTGAACAATGTCGAACAGATCGAGTTCATGCCCGAAACGCCCGGCCTGGTCGAAGTCTCCGTCTGGGCCCATCGCATTGTCATCGGCCCCCAGGATTTCGCCCTGGTCATCACCGGCGACTTCGAGGAACTCAACCCCTCCAGCGACACCGACGCCGATGGCCTGCCGGATGTCTGGGAGGAATGGCACTTCGGCAACCTGGAGGCATCCCCGTCCCTGGATCCCGACAACGATGGCCTGCCGAATCACGCGGAATGGGCTGCCGACACGGACCCAAGGAATCCCCGATCCGGAGCGCAGCTGAAATGGGCGGGGCTCGATCAGGGCAAACCCACCTTCCGCATCGGGGCCCGCGAGGGCCGATCCTACACCCTCGAACGTGCGACCGGTTCCCTCGCCACGCCGGTCTGGATCGCCGCGTCAGCCCCGGTGCAACCGGAAGGGCCGGTCGGGGATACCGAGGTCCGGCTCACGGATGGCCTCGGCACCGACGCAACGCCCCACGCAGCCCGCCTCTACCGAGTCCGGATCCAACCGCTTCCCTGAGCATGGGCCGGCGACCGTCCCGACTCGTGGACTCTCCCACCGCTCAACCGCCCAACCGCTCACCGGCCCACCGGCTCAACGCGGCTTCGCGTCGCGCGGTGCCCGGGAGGAAATCTCCGACACGTCCCATCCCCCTCCCAGCGCCTTGATCAACTGCACCGCCGCGGTCAGCCGCGCCCCGGCCAGGTTGGCCAAGGCACGCTCCGCGGCGAGGGCCTCCCGGCTGGCGTCCACGACCTCGAGATAACTGACGATCCCCGAGCGGTACCGGTCCGACGCCAGTTCCGAGGCGCGCCGCGCACTGGCCACCGCGCGTTCCTGGCCAGCCGCCTGGTCCGCGAGGAAATGGATGCCCGCAAGGCTGTTCTCGACGTCCGCAAAGGCCACCAGGATCCGCTGCCGATAGCGGGCCACGGCCTCCTCGAAGGCGGCCTGGGAACGCTTGAGGTTCGCCCGGTTCCGGCCCCCGGCGAAAATCGGCAGGGACAGACTCGGCCCCAGCGACCAGATCCGGCTGTCCCAGTTGAACAACGAATCCACCTCCGCGCTCAGGAACCCGCCGGAACCGGTGAGGGACAGCACCGGAAAAAAAGCCGCCTTCGCCACGCCAATGCGCGCGCTGGCCGCCGCAAGCTGGCGTTCGGCCTCGGCCACGTCGGGGCGCCGTTCCAACAGGTCCGCCGGCAACCCGGCCGGGATCGACGGCGGCTGGGGATTCCACGGGGCGGTGGCGAGCGGGGGCAGGCGGAAGGTGGACGGGTTCTCCCCCACCAGCACGGCCAGGGTGTTTTCGAGCTGGGCGCGCCGTCGCGCCAGGGCGGCGGCCTCGGTCTCGGTGAGTGCCAGCTCGGTCTCGGAACGGGCCACATCCAGCTCATTCCCGATCCCGCCTTCGAACCGGCTGCGCACGAGGCGGACCTGCTCCTTCCGCAAGGCCACGGTGGCCGTCACGGTCGCGATCTCGGCATCGAGCGCGCGGGCGGCGAAATAGTTCTGCGCCACGTCCGACTGGAGACCGAGCAGCACGTTGCCCAACGCAGCGACCGACGCCTGCGCCTCGCCACGCGCGCTTTCGAAGCCGCGCCGCACCCGGCCCCACAGATCGATCTCGTAGCTGAGATCGAGCGGCGCGCGGAACGTGTTCACGGTGATATCACCAAAGTTGGGGATCTGGTTCGGGGAGTACTTCTCCCGACGGAAACTCGGGTTCGCATCGAGCGACGGCATCAGCTCGCCACGCGCGAAGCGGGCGGTGGCGCGGGACTGTTCGACCCGTGCAAGTGCGGCCTTCAAATCCTGGTTCGAGGCCAGGGCCTGCTCCTGCAAACCGTCCAGCACCGGGTCTCCGAAGACTTTCCACCAGGCCCCCTTGGGCACCGCGTCGAGGGGACGTCCTTCCTTCCACGCTCCCAGCTCGGCGGCCTTGAAGGTCGCGGGAACGGTGTTCGTCGGGGTCTGATAGTCCGGACCAACGGCCGGCAGCCCGGCTTCGGTGCGCGAAACCGGAAGCCAGGCGCACAGAAGGATCAGACCGATGGCAGCGCCCGCGGCCCCGGGAGTGTGCCCGTGGGGACGGCCGGAGGCGGCCTGTGGAGTCACCGTTCCCTTGCGTCGACCCAGCTTCATCAGGGTCACGTAGAAGACCGGGGTGAGGAAGAGTCCGAAGAGGGTGACGCCGATCATCCCGGCGAACACCGCCACGCCCATGGCCTGGCGCATCTCGGCACCGGCCCCATGCGCGATCACCAGCGGGAAGACACCGGCAATGAAGGCGATCGAGGTCATCAGGATCGGGCGCAGCCGGAGGCGGCAGGCCTCGACCGCCGCGTCGAACGGGGACATGCCCTCGTCCTGCTTATGCTTGGCGAACTCGACGATCAGAATGGCGTTCTTGCACGCCAGGCCGACCAGCACGATCAGGCCGATCTGGGTGAAGATGTTGTTGTCCCCGCCCTTGATCCAGACCCCCAGGATGGCGAAGAGCAGGCACATGGGCACGATCAGGATGATCGCAATGGGCAGCCGGAAGCTTTCGTACTGGGCGGCGAGCACCAGGAACACGAGCAACAGACACAACGGGTAGACATACACCGCGGTGTTGCCGGCGAGAATCCGCTGGTAGGTCAGTTCGGTCCACTCGAAGGCCATGCCCCGCGGAAGTCCGTCCGCCACCAGCCCGGTCATCAGCGCCTCCGCCTGGCCCGAACTGAATCCCGGCGCCGGCGCCCCGTTGATCTCGGCCGCGGGATAGCCGTTGTAACGCATCGCGCGATCGGGTCCGTGGGTTTCCGTCACCTTCACCAGGGTGCCGAGCGGCACCATCTGGCCCCGGGCATTGCGGGTCTTGAGCCGGGTGATGTCCTCGGCGCGATCCCGGAACGGCGCATCGGCCTGGGCAATGACCTGGTAGGTGCGGCCAAACCGGTTGAAGTCATTCACGTACAGCGACCCAAGATAGACCTGCATGGTCTCGAACAGGTTCTGCAAGGGCACGCCCTGCTGCTTGGCCTTCACCCGGTCGATGTCGGCGTTGAGCTGCGGCACATTGACGGTGAAGGTCGAGAAAACGCCCCCCAGCCCCGGCGTCTCGTAGCTCCGGCCGATGAGCGATTGGACGGTCTGGAACAGGGCGTCGTAACCCAGATCAGCGCGGTCCTCCACATACAGTTTGAATCCCCCGATGGTGCCCAGCCCCATCACCGGCGGGGGCGGTACCGCGAGCACGAAGGCGTCGCCGATGGCGGCAAACTTCCCGTTCAACGTCCCGGCAATCGCCGGTCCGCTCAGATCCGGCGTGCGCCGTTCCTCGAAGGGTTTCAGGCCGATGAAAATGATGCCCGCGTTCGGCGCCACGCTGAACCCGGAGATGCTCAGGCCCGGAAACGCCACCGCGTCCTGCACCCCGGGCTGCGCCAACGCGATCTCCGACATCTTGCGGATGACGGCATCCGACCGGTCCAGGGACGCCCCATCCGGCAGCTGGGCAAAAGCGATGAGGAACTGTTTGTCCTGGGTGGGCACGAAGCCGGTGGGAACCTTGGTGAATCCCCAGCCGGTGAGAATGACCAGGCCGGCGTAGCCAACCAGCACGAGAGCGCTCTTGCGCAGAAAGGACGCCACCCCCGCCGAGTAACGCCGGCCCGCCCAGGCAAAGGCCCGGTTGAACGGACGGAAGAACCATCCGAGCGCCCGATCCATGAACCGTGAGAACGGGTCGCGGGGCGCCCCGTGTTCCTGGAGCAGCACGGCGCAGAGGGCCGGCGAAAGAGTAAGAGAGTTGAACGCGGAAATGACCGTCGAGATCGCGATGGTGATGGCGAACTGTTTGTAGAACTGCCCCGTCAGCCCGCTGATGAAGGCCGTCGGCACGAACACCGCGCATAACACCAGCGCGGTGGCGATGATCGGACTGGTGACCTCGGTCATCGCCCGCTGCGACGCCTCCACCGGCGACAACCCCAGCGCAATGTTCCGCTCGACGTTCTCCACCACCACGATCGCGTCGTCCACCACGATGCCGATGGCCAGGACCAGGCCGAAGAGGGACAGGTTGTTGATCGAGAATCCGAGCGCGAGCATCACCGCGAAGGTGCCCACCAGCGACACCGGCACCGCCGCCAGCGGAATCAGCGAGGCGCGCCAGGTCTGCAGGAAGACGATCACCACGATCACCACCAGCAGGGTCGCCTCCAGCAGCGTGTCCACCACGGCATGAATCGAATGCCGCACGAAGACCGTCGGGTCATAGACCACCGCGTAATCCACATCGTCCGGAAACCCGCGCTTCAGCTCGTCCATGGTCCGCCGCACATCCTCCGAAAGCTGGAGGGCATTGGCACCCGGCGTCTGGAAGATGGGCAAGGCCACCGCCGTCCGGTTGTTCAACAGCGATCGCAGGGAGTAACTGCCAGCGCTGAGTTCGATGCGCGCGATGTCCTTGAGCAGCGTCTTCTCCCCGTTCGGTCCGGTCTTCACAATGATCTGACCGAACTCCTCCGCCGACACCAGGCGGCCCTTGGCGTTAATCTGGAGTTCGATGTCGACCGGCGCCGGCAGCGGCTGCTGACCGACCGCACCCGCCGCCACCTGCACGTTCTGCTCGCGGATCGCGTTCACCACGTCGCTGGCGGTGAGGTTCCGCGCCGCGATGCGGTCCGGGTTCAACCACACCCGCATGGCGTAATCACCGGAACCGAAGATCTCCACGCTGCCGGCACCGGGAATGCGCGCGAGAACGTCCTTCACCTGGAGGCTGGCGTAGTTGCGGAGATACACCTCGTCGTAACGGCCGTTCGGGGAAAACAGGTGCACGACCATGGTGAGGTCGGGCGACTGCTTCACCGTGGTGACCCCCAGTCGGCGCACCTCCTCCGGCAGCTTGGGCAGCGACTGGGACACGCGGTTCTGGACCTGCACCTGCGCCTTGTCGATGTCTGTGCCCAGCTTGAAGGTCACGGTCAGCGTCATGACGCCATCGCCGGTCGCCTGCGACACCATGTAGAGCGAGTTCTCCACGCCGTTGATCGCCTGTTCCAGCGGCGAGGCCACGGTCTCGGAAATGGTCTTCGGATTGGCGCCGGGATAGGCCGCGCGCACCACGATCGTGGGAGGGACAACCTCCGGATATTCACTGATCGGCAACCGCCACATGGCGATCAGGCCGACCACAAACACGGCGATCGACAGAACGCCGGCGAAGATCGGCCGGCGGATGAAGAAGTGGGAAAAGTTCATGGACTCGGGTGGGGGGCGGGAAAACGGTCGGGGTCAGCGCTCGGACCGGGGCCTCAATGGGTTGCCGGTTGAGCCGGTTGGGCCGGTTCCTGCGCTGCGGTCTCCGCCTGGACCTGGACCGGCATTCCAGGACGGACCTTCTGCAGTCCGCTCACCACCACCCGTTCTCCCGCCTGCACGCCAGTCCGGATCACCCGCAATCCGTCGATGACCGGTCCCAGCGTGACCGCCTGATACGCCACCGTGTTGGTCGGGGTCACCGTCATCACGTACTTCTGCGCCTGATCCGTCGCGAGTGACCGTTCCGAAACCAGAACCACCGGGTGCCGGCCGCTGAGCGGAAGCCGGATGCGCGCAAACAACCCGGGAACGATCCGCGATTCGGGGTTCGGGAAAATCGCCCGCACAAGAATGCTGCCGGAGTTCGAGTCGAGCCGGTTGTCGAAGGATTCGACATGGCCCCGGTGCACGAAATCGGATTCATCACCCAACTGAAGCATCGCGGGAACCTTCCCCGCCGCATCGAGCTCGATCTTTCCCGAGCGCACCAGGCCGTTGAACCGCAGCAGGGTGTCCTCATCGACGTCGGCATACACATAAACCGGGTCCACCGAAACCAGGGTGGTGAGCAGGGAGTTCGCCCCGGCCACGCCACTCACGTAATTGCCCTCGGTCAGCAGGGCCCGGCTCACCCGACCGGAAATAGGGGCGCGCACCTGGGTGTGTTCGAGGTCGAGTTTCGCCGAATCCCGCGCCGCCTCCGCACCCAGCAACACCGCCTTCGCCTCCTGAAACCGCGCCACCCGCGCCTCGGCGTCCTCCGCCGAAATCGCCCGGCTCGCCAGCAACTGCGGCGTGCGATCCGCCTCGCGCCGCGCCGTCTCCAATTGCACCCGCGCCCGCTCCGCCTCCGCCTGGTGCCGATCGAAATCCGCCTGGTGCCAGCGGGGATCGATGACGAACAGGACGTCGCCCTTTTTCACCAGCTGACCGGACTGGAATTCGACCTTCTGGAGGTAGCCGGACACGCGGGGGCGAACCTCCACCGACTCCACGGGTTCCACGCGACCCGTGAATTCCGCCCATTCGACAATTTCCTTCTGAAGCGCCGGCGCGACCGACACGGAAGGCGTAGGGGCCTCCGGAAGGCCGGTGGTTTTTCTGCATGCGCCGACGAACGGGACGGCGGCGAGCAAGGCGACGAGACCGACCTTGGGCAGGGAACGCTTGGACATCATGGCGCGAGTAGTTGTCTATCTAGTCAAGTTCAGCAAAACAACGGGGCACGGGAGCGGATCATCGGGGGGCAGGATCAGGCCGACCGAAGTTCGGACACCGGGGCTCCCAGCAGACCAAGAATCCCGGGGTAGGCCTCCCGCACCAGTTCCAGGTTGTTCTGGATTCTGGCCTGCGTGAGAAGGCCCTGGAAATAGGCGAAAACGGCCCGCGCCTTGGCCGGGGCGTCAGGGGCATGAACCACGCCGGAGGCGTGGGCGTCGCGGATGGCGGATTCGAGGTACTTCTGCTTCAGGCCGAGGATTTCCTGCACCTTCCGCTGGAGGCGGTCATCCTGGGTGCAGACCTCGGAGCCGAGCGCGAAAAGGGGACAGCCGAGCACGCAGCCAAACTGCGCCTTGATCTCGGATTGAAAACGAAAGCCCATGTCGCAATAGCGCCTCAGCCGTTCGAGCGGCGGCACGGTGGAGGAGAAAACAGCATCGAGTTCCGGACGGTTCTCCTCCCACTTCTCATCGAGCGCGGCCGCGGCGAGATCGGCCTTGGAATCGAAGAAATGGTAGAAACTGCCCTTCTTCACCCCAGCCTTGTCACAAATCTGATCAATGGTCGTGCTGCCGTAGGAGCCCGTCCAGATGAGCTCGGCCACCGCCTCCATCAAACGTTCCCGCGCGTTGCTGACACGTCCCATAGCAAATCCCGGCAGACCAACTCTGGCCTGATCAATTCATCCCTTCGTGCATCCCGTCCCATCCAATCCTATTCAAAACCGAATGGCCCGACCCCGCGGGCGACGCCGGCCACCTTACCGTTCTAAACCATTCGGTCAAGTATCGGAAGGAAGCCCGATGCTTGAAGGGCGCATGCTTCCGGATGCACGGGTCGTGCCGGCCGAACGCCACCCCCAGACGCAAACTTCGACCGAATCACCGTCCGTGGACTCAATCTGAGGCCCCGCCAAGCCTTCGGGAACGCGGTTCCAACCGTGAACTTCAGGAATCTTTTGCGGGCCAGGAAGCGGCCCGGAAAACGGCTCGGGAGCGCCCAGCCCACCCGTCCCAAGTCGCTTCCTGACATCCGGTTGGAACAACGCCTTGGAGGCGGCGGCGGAGCTTGCCGCGAGGGCCTGGGAGGGGCGGCTGCGAGGGTCTTGGCGCGCCGGATGCTTGCTTCAACACAGGTTGCTTGCTACCATCGCTTTATGAAGAAGTCGCCGTCCAAGGCATCGAGCGTGATGGCTCTCACCCCTTTTGCCAAGGGACAGGTCTGGCAGATCGGCGATGTGAATGTCGCCGTGACGCAGGTCGGGAAAATCCTGGTTCACTACAAGCGCTACAAAGCCAAGCGCCCGGGCACCCCCACCACCATGTCCTCGATCCGTGATTTGCAGGAATATCTGGTCACCAGCAAGGCCGTTCTGGTCTCGGAGTAGCCGGATCCTCCGGACCGCGTGGGCCCGGAAATTCGGAAGAAATCGTAAGTCTCCGCAGCCGCAGGCAAAACACGCTCCCAGGGTTGGGAGCGGAATCGGAAACCAAGGCAGTGTCCCTCCGTCATCCATGAACCTCCGATTCAGCCGACTGCTCCTCACCGTGGCCGTCGTTCTCGCCGCCGCGTCGGGGCTCACGGGCTGTTCCCAGCGGTACATCATCACCACCACCTCGGGAGCCAAGGTGATCACCGCCACCAAGCCCAAGCTGGTGCAGAGCCGTTACGTCTACAAGGACGGCAGCGGTCGGACGAACGAGCTCAGCACTTTGCGCGTGCGCTCCGTCGAGCCTTACTCGAAGGAGGCGCTGGGGTCGCCGATGAAGGTTCCCGAGCTGCGATAAGCCGCTCGACGTATTTGCCGAGCAGGTCCGCCTCCAGGTTCACCCGGTCGCCCGCCTTCTTTTCCCGCAGGTTGGTGACCTCCCAGGTGTGCGGGATGATCCAGCAGCGGACGAAATCCCCCTGCACCTCCGCCACGGTCAGGCTGATGCCGTCGATCGCCACGCTGCCCTTGTAGAGAAAATACCGCATCAACTCCGCCGGCGGCCGGACCTCCAAAACCCAGTCCTGCCCCGACCGCTCCCAGCGGAGGATCTCCCCGGTGCCATCGACGTGACCCGTCACGAAGTGGCCCCCCAGCCGGTCGTTCATCCGGAGTGACCGCTCCAGGTTGACCACCCCGCCTTCCGCCAGACCCGCGAAACTGGTCTTCCGCCAGGTCTCCTCGAGCAGGTCGAAATGCAGGCGTGTTCCCTGCCGCGCACGGACCAGCTTCACCACCGTCAGGCAGCAGCCATTCACCGCAATGCTGTCCCCGATCTTCACCCCGCGCCCCACCACCGCGGCCTGGACCACCATCCGGATCGATCGTGGCGTCTTTTCCACCGACACAATCTTTCCGGCCTCTTCGACAATGCCACTGAACATGGGCCCAGCGTGAAGCCCGCCGGCCCCCGGCTTCAATCCCCGAGCCGCGAAGTGCAGAAGAGGTCGTCCCCCACCCGGCGCCATTGCAACGCCCTCAATCGCGGCAACCCGGCCGCCCCGCGCCCGGCCCCGCGCCCGGCCCCGAGTCCAACGCCACCACCCGCCACCCCGCGAGGTGCCGCCGCACCTCCCACGATCTTGGGCGCGTAAAAGAGCGCGAGCCGGTGCACCAGGCCCGACTCCACAAAGGAGCCGTTGACCTCGCCGCCACCCTCCACCAGCAAAGAGGTAACCGACTCCGCCCCCAGGGACGTCAGCAACCACTGCAAATCAACCCGCCCTTCCTTTCCCGCGGGCGACTCGATCACGCGCACGCTTCGACGCAACGCCTCCACCCGAGGTGTCGGGGCGCCTTTCACCACCACGATCAGGGTGGTCTCGCGATGTTCGTCCGTCACCACCCGGGCTTTGGACGGCGTCCGCGCTCGCGAATCCAGGATGATCCTTCGCAGCGGCCGCCGTGTGGCCGCACCCGGTCCCCGGTCCGTGAGCGAAGGATCATCGGTCAGCACAGTATTCACCCCGACCAGAATCGCATCCACCCCCCGCCTCAAACGCATCCCGAGCGCCCTCGATTTTTCGCCGGTGATCCACTGCGATTCGCCGGCCACCGTCGCGATCTTGCCATCCAGGGTCATCGCCGCCTTCACGGTCACGAACGGGGTCCGATGGACGATCCAGTGATTGAACGCCTCGTTCAGTTCGGTCGCCGCCTCCGACAGCACACCGGAAACAACCTCGATGCCCGCGGCTCGCAGGATCTCGAATCCGCGCCCCGCGTGGTTTGGATTGGGATCGGTCGCCGCCACCACCACCCGGGCAATGCCGGCCGCGCGGATGGCGTCGGTGCAGGGCGGCGTTCGGCCGTGGGTGCAGCAGGGTTCAAGAGTCACGTACAACGTGGCCCCGCGGGGATCGATTCCGTCCCGTCGCGCCGTGGCGAGCGCCTCGATTTCAGCGTGCGGAAGTCCGGCCCGGTGATGCCAACCCCCGGCCAGCATCCGCCCCCGTCGCACCAGCACCGCGCCCACCATGGGATTCGGGGAGGTCCGACCCCGCCCCTTCCGCGCCAGTGCCAATGCCCGCCGCATCCAATGCTCGTCGTTCATGCCCGTGCCACGCCAATCCCTGCCTCTTCCTCGTGCATCAAGAACCACCTCCTTCGGTCAGGCCGTCCCGGTCGCCCCGAGTTCGGCCTCGTAAACCTGGTAGTTCGTCCGGCTCATGCCCCGACGGCTGTAAGCCGACTGAGCCACCGCGTTGTCGCCCTCGACGTACAGCCGGAGCGCCACCACCCCAGCGGCGACGGCCGCGGCCTGGACGTGCTCGAACAGGGAACGGAACACCCCGCGCGACCGAAAGTTCACGTCCACGTACACGCTCTGAAACCACCAGATGTTCCCGTTCCGCCAATCGCTCCATTCGAACGTGATGCTGCACTGGCCCACGACCTGCCCCCCGGCTTCAGCCACGAAATAGGTTCCCTTCGCAGCATCCCTCACCACAGCGTCGACCCCGGCGAGAATCGTCGCGGGCGGAAGGATTTTACGCTCCGTCTCCCAGGCCAGACACCGATTGAACTCCGCGATGATCGGAACATCCGCTGGAACAGCCGTCCGGATGAGCAACTCGGATCCCATGTCCGTAGGGTGTCCAAAACCGATCCCGAACGTCGACTCTGCGATTCAACCCCACCCTCCGCAGCCTCGTGGTGCAGCAAGTCGCCTTGCCCACTCTGTGGGAAGGGGGGGGGGATTAAGATTAAGATTAAGATTAAGATTAAGAATATGAATAGGAATACGACGTGGAACCAGTGTGAGTAAGGGCCTCCTTCGCCACACCCGCGCAACACCCCCCTTCGATAATCTTAATCTTAATCTTAATCTTAATCGTAATCTTAATCTTATTCTCCCTCTTAATCCCCCCCCATCATCTCCCCACTCCCCACTCCCCACTCCCCCTCTTCCCACTCCTCATCCCCCCTCTCCCCAAGCTTGCCCCCGCCATTGCGCCCCGTTTACTTCGATGCCGTGTCGCGTTCCGCATTCCCCCCGCTCGCCGTGCTCCCCATCGGCCTGGCCTTCGCCTGCACCCTGGCCTCATCCAGGGCCGCGCTCTTTGAAGTTCCCGGCCACGAGGCGGACCTTGCCCCGATCGAGGAAATGTACCGCCTCCACCGGGTCCCCGGTCCCGACACCACGCTCTGGGATCCCTGGATTCCGATGTCGGTGCTATGGCTCGACACCACCAACGCCCCTGCCATCAGCGACCTTCGGGCCAGCTACCGCGAACGGCTGCTGCGCCGGCGCATCGATGACGAGGGCTACGTGTCCACCCAGCAGCACGAAGGTCTCGCCCACGGCGAGGGCTGGCCGTTTCCACTCTGGACCCAGGCGGGCGGAGCCGGATGGATGTTCAGTGTGGCCGGTGTTCCCTACGGCGAAGACTTCGGAGTGCACCGCACCAGCACCGTCACCAACTGGTCGTTCACCGGCGCCTCCTCCGTCACCAACGCCGCCTCCACCGGCTGGACACTGCGCCTCGACTCCCCCGAAGCCTCCCTCGTCTCACCCGCCTTCAACCTCGACACCCACGCTGCACCGTTCCTACGTCTCAAGTGGTCCGGACACGGCCTGGGCCCGACCGCCCGGGCTGCACTCGAATGGCAGCTCGACGGCGAACCGGATTTCCCCGCCGACCGCGCCCTTCTCTTCCCGACTCCGGCGCGGGACGACGCCGTCGAAGACCTGAACCTCCCCCTGCACCGCCAGCCCGCCTGGGTGGGGCGCGCGGTCCGGTTCCGTTGGCGGATCCAGGGTGCCAGCCCGGGTGCGACCGTGACGCTCCAACGCGCGTTCACCGCCACCGACAGCCGACACAACATCAACAACGCCGTCTACCTCCAGGCCTGCGATGATTACGTCCGCTGGACCGGCGACCTCGATTTCCTCCGCCGCAACCTCCAGCGCATGCGGCTCGCCCTCGCCTGGGCGCTGCGTGAGTTCAACATCCCGGAAAAGGAACTCGTCTCCACCCCCTGGGTCGGACACGACGGACGCAGCGGTCACCTCATCGACGCCGCGGGCAAGCGCACCCTCAAACCAGGCCATGGTGTCGGGAACAATTACTGGGACCTCCTCCCGTTCGGCGGTGAAGACACCCTGGCCACGATCTACTACTTCGACGCCATCCGCCGCATGGCCGCCCTCGAACGGCAGATCGCGCGTCACCCGGAATGGAACCTCCCCGGCGGCCCGCTCCAGTTCGAACCCACGGAGCTCCTGACGCTCGCGGAGTCGATCCAGGAAACCGGCAACGAACGGTTCTGGGTCGAGGCCACCGGCCGCTTCGCCGGCTGGCGGGATGTCGAAGGGCGCGCCTACGACTACGGTTTCTCGTTCGTGAACAACGAGGCCATCTACTACGGATTCGCCGGCCAGCCGCAGTCGAAGTCGATCCGCGACTGGCTCGACGGCCGGCGCACCGTCACCGGCGACACCTCCACCGGCTCCGACATCTACCACTGGCGCTTCGGTCCCCGCGCCACCACCCGCCGCAATGTGGAGACCTATTTCTGGGGCTGGGCCGACCCCGCCAGCATCCCCTTCGGCGGACAGGTGCAGGACGGCGGCGCGGTGCTCGGATTCTCGTTCCACGACCTCATGGCCCGTCTCGAGGTCAACGGCCCCGACGACGCCTGGAAACGTCTTCGTGAAGTCAGCCGCTGGTTTGGCGAAGTCCAGCAGGCGGGCGGCTATCGTAAATACTACTCCGACAAATCCCGGGGTAGCCTGCAGGGTGGCGGCACGGCTGGCGGTCTTGGCCTCGACGCCGAATTCTTCGAGAGCGTGCTCGTGCCCCAAACCGTGCTCTACGGCTTTCTTGGCTTCAGACCTCGCCTCGACGGCTGCCTGCTGATGCCCAAGCTCCCCGCCGACTGGCCCTCGCTCACCGTCCGCGGCATCCGGCTTCACGACGTGACCCTCGATGTCACCGCCGAACCCCGCCGCATCCGCGTGTCCGTCCATGGCCAACCCGCCCGCCCGCTCCGCCTGTTCACGCCCGGGAACGATCAGTCCACCGTCGAGATCCGGGACGGCGTCATCGAAATCACCCCCAAATCCTAACCGCCCCGAACTCCGATCTCCGATCTCCGATCTCCGATCCCCAGACGCCAGACGCCAGCCCCCAAACCCTCCCCTCTCCCGACTCCCGACTCCCGACTCCCGACTCCCCACTCAAGAATGCCCCGCCGCCCGCGAATCACCGGCCTTCTGGCCCTGGGCCTGACCGCCCTGTGGTTCGTCGTCGACGGCCGGTTCCCGGAGAATCCCACCTCCCCGCCCACCCGCCGGCTTTCGACACTGGAACGGATGCAACTCCCGCGGCTCCAGGCCGTGCAGGAGGACATTGCCCGCCTCTCCCGCCAACGGCGCGACGTTCCATCGCTCCCTGGTCTGGAGGATTTCCGTGCGAGCTGCCATGCCCACGCCGAGGATTCCACCCACACCGGGGGCACCCTGCCCGAGATGCTCGAAGGCGCCCGGACGGCCGGCGTGCGGGTGATCCTGCTCACCGACCACTTCCGGCCGCCTCGAGATTTCATGGCTGGCTGGCGGGGATTGCGCGATGGGGTGCTGTTCATTCCAGGCTCCGAAGCCCGCGGGTTCCTGATCCATCCCCGGGATTCGATCCTCGCCGAGATGAACCGTCCGACGCCCGAGTTCCTCGGACGCGTCACCACCAACGGTGGCCTCGCCTTCCTTTCCCACATGGAGGAGCGCCCGGATCATCCCATGGACGGCCTTGATGGCATGGAGATCTACAACCGCCATTGGGACGCCAAACGCGACCGCTCCACGCTCATCGCGCTGGCTCTTAAATGCACGGATCCCCGTTCCGTCGCCGAACTCGCCGAAGGCCTGCGCCGGTTCCCCGCCGAACTCCTCGCCTCCCAGATCGATTACCCCGCCGATTATCTGGAAAAGTGGGACAGCGAAACGCCCCGACGCCGGCTCACCGGCGTGGCCGCCAACGACGTCCATCACAACCAGGTGTTCGTGGTGAAAATGGTCGATGACTCGACGGTGCTGCTCGGCACGATCGTCGATCCCGACGAAAAGAAACAACGCGTCACCGCCCTGCTCCGGCCGTCCATCCGGGAACTGGTCCGCGGGCACAAACCGGGCGACACGGTGGTGCGGCTCGACTTCGATCCCTACCCCGTCTCGTTTCGTACGGTCTGCACCCACATCCTCGCCCCAGCCCTGGAGGAAACCGCGATCCGCGATGCGCTGCGCGGCGGACGTGCCTATGTCAGCTTCGACTGGATGGGGGATGCCACCGGGTTCCGCTTCACGGCCGTGCACGGAACCGGCGACGCGAAGCCGGACGCGCTATCCGGCGACGAAATCCCGCTCCAAACCGGACTTCGGCTGGCCGCGCAGTTCCCGCTCCCGTGCAGTCGCATCCGGCTGATCCGGAACGGCGCCCAGGTCGCCCTTGGACGCGGGTACACCTTCGACCACCGGGTCACCGAGGCCGGGGTTTACCGGATGGAAGGCTGGCTCCGACTGGACGGCGAGGAACGCTGCTGGATCCTTTCGAACCCGATCTACGTCCGGCAGCCCGGAACTTCAGCGTTGCGTCCCGCGCCCTGACTTCCGCAAGTTTTCCCATGGCAGCAACGCCACATCCGATCGACTCCGATTTCTACCTCGCCGCGGACGACTTCTTCCGGTCCCAGCGGCACATGGCGCTGACGTACGACGACGTCACGCTCGCCACCCTCTACAGCGAGATCCTGCCCCGCGACACCCAACTCAGCACCGTCCTGGCCGAGGGCCTCCGGCTCAATCTGCCCATCATTTCCGCCGACATGGACACCGTCACGGAGGCGCGCATGGCCATCGCCATCGCCCTCAACGGCGGCCTCGGGCTGGTCCATTACAACATGCCGGAAAAGGACCAGCTCCGGGAGGTCAGCCGGGTCAAGAACCACGTCCACGGGCTCATCCAGGAACCCATCAAGGTCACGGCCGACCAGCTGATCGGAGACATCCTCCACATGGTCGAGGAACGTCGGTTCTCCTTCAGCACCTTCCCCGTCGTCGACACCGCCAACCGGCTGGTCGGCCTTCTCCCCGGTCACGTCATCAAACCGCGCTACGCCCACCGGAAGGTCGCCGAAGCCCTCACGCCCCGTTCCCAGGTCCACACCCTCAACGTCCGCGAACTCGGCAACGACCCCATCGCCCGCGCCGACAAATTCTTCTCCGAGAATCCCGGCATCCACAAAATCCTGGTCGTCGGCGATGACGACGGGCTTCACGGGCTGTTCACGCTCAGCGACATCGAACGCATCAGCCAGGAACGACGCGCCCAGTTCAAACCCGCCCGCGACACCGATTTCCGACTGGTCTGCGGCGCCGCCATCTCCGCCACCCGCAATGCCTTCGGCGAACTGGACCGCGAACGGGTGATCAATCACGTCGGCGGTCTCGTCGACCGCGGACTCGACGTCGTTGCCGTCTCCACCGCCCACGGCTTCACCAAGGGTGTCGGCGAAGCCGTCCGCATGATCCGCGACGCCTTCCCCGCACTGCCCATCATCGCCGGGAACGTCACCAGCGCGGCCGGAGTCGACTTCCTCGCCGACGCCGGAGCCAGCGCCATCAAGATCGGACAGGGTCCCGGTTCGATCTGCACCACCCGTCTCGTCGCCGGCGTCGGCATTCCCCAGCTCACCGCCCTTTACGTCGCCTCCCAGGCCGCCCGCAAGAAGGGGGTCACCATCATCGCCGACGGTGGCATCACCAAGTCCGGCGACATCGTCAAGGCGCTCACCCTCGCGAACGCGGTCATCTGCGGAGGCATTCTGGCCGGCTGCGTCGAGGCCCCGGGCGAAACGCTCGAGATCGGCGGCAAGGTCTACAAACAATACCGCGGCATGGGCAGCCTCGCCGCCATGAAGGCCGGGGCTGCCGCCCGTTACGGTCACACCCGCGAAGGCAGCCAGAAAATCGCCGCCGAAGGCGTCGAAGCGCTCAAGGAACTCTCCGGCTCCATCGACTCCGTGCTCACCCAGCTCATCGGCGGCATCCAGTCCGGCATGGGTTACCTGGGAGCCGTCGACCTCGCCGACCTGCGCCAGAAGGCGCGCTACATCCGCGTCACCTCCGCCGGCCAACGCGAATCCGCCCCCCACGACGTCATCGAAGTCAAAGCCACCAAGTGATGAAGTGGGGAGTAGGGAGTAGGGAGCGCGGAGCGCGGAGTTTGTCGAAGGTCGTCGGTCGTCAGTCGCCCCGATCTCCGAACTCCGATCTCCGAACCCCAGACGCCAGACGCCAGACCCCAAACCCTCCGGTCCCCCTTCTCCCCCCTTCCATGAATTTACCCGAACCGCGCCTGGCCTCGATGCGTGTCAGCTACACCCTCGGGCACCTCGACGAAAAGGATCTCCACCCCGATCCGTTCGAGCAGTTCGGACGCTGGTTTGAGCAGGCCTGCCAGGCGCAGTTGCTCGAACCCAACGCCATGACCGTGGCCACGGTGGATGCGAACGGACGGCCCTCCACGCGCACGGTTCTGCTCAAGGACTGGGACACGCGGGGGTTCGTGTTCTTCACCAACCTGGAGAGCCGCAAGGCGCAGCAGATCGAGGCCAACCCCAACGTCTCCCTGCTCTTCACCTGGCTGCCCCTCCAGCGGCAGCTCGCCATCAACGGCATCGCCCAGCGCACCAGCACCGCCGAGGTCCTGGCCTACTTCCTCAAACGCCCCTTCGGCTCCCAGCTCGCCGCCTGGGCCTCCCCCCAAAGCCGCATCATCTCCACCCGGTCCGTGCTCGAAATGAAGTGGGAGGAAATGAAGCGCAAGTTCCGCGAGGGCGAAGTCCCGGTGCCCTCCTTCTGGGGCGGCTTCCGCGTCATCCCCCGCGACTTCGAGTTCTGGCAGGGCGGCGAAAGCCGGCTTCACGACCGGTTCATGTACGAACGCGCCGAGGGCGATCAACCCGGCTGGAAAGTCCACCGGCTCGCCCCCTGACACCGCCCCCCGCCTCCGTCAGTAGAAACTCGTCCAGTTCCCAAAGTGCCTCCAGCGGATGCGCGACCGGGTGGCGAGGTCCGCGTGTCCGTCCGCATAGGCCCGGCTGATCGATTCCGCGTCCCCGCCCTGGATCTGGAAACCTGAGTCCGATTTCCGCGTCGGATGCCCGCCCCAGGCGACGGCGAGGTTGGTGACGAAACCGTCGTGGTAAAGGGTGTCAGTGACAATCGGACTGGTCGAAGCCCCGGCATCCTCGAGCTTCACCGGCCAGCCGTCGGTCATGGTGTTCGTGTTCACCCGGGAAGTCGCCGGCATCACCTTGTAGCCCGCCTGCCCTGAACGCGGCACCCACCAACTGTGCTGCATGATCGCAAATCCAAAGGTCCAGCGCAGGCTGTAGTACCGCCGGAGATCCTCGTTGTTCGTGATCGGGCGCCTCTGGCTCCTCTGAAACCAGGCCTGCGCCTCCGACAGCTCCGAAGGTCGCGATGGGCAGAAGAACATCGGCACCGTCAACCCGTACTCCTGCACCGCTGGAATCATCGCATCCGCGACGTCCCACGGGTTGTTCCCGATGTCCCCCAACATCGGCAACCGTCCCTTCCCGTCATCCCCGGCGTACAGATTCGCGGCGATGGCCCATTGTCGGAAGTTCGACAGGCAGTTGGTCTCGCGCGCCTTCCGCTTCGCCTTCCCCAGCGCCGGCAACAGCATGCTGGCCAGGATCGCGATGATCGCGATGACCACCAGCAGTTCGATCAAGGTGAACGCCGCATCCGACCGGCATCCAAACCGCGAACCAACCCGGCAAAAAAAGCGCACACGAGCCTTCATGGGAGTGCACGACACCCTAGGGAACCGCGTCCCCCAAACAAATGAATTCTCCTTCAGCACGGCACAGCGCCCGCGGAGAAGCCGCTCTACCTCACCCCACAACCCGTTGATGACCCCTTCCCTTCGCTCGCCCCCGCACCCACTCCCCGCTAGGATCTCCCCATGAATCGGGACGAGGTTGCCGCCATTCTTGAGGAAATCGGGGTGTTGCTCGAATTGAAGGGGGAAAACCCCTTCAAAACCCGCGCCTACACCAACGCCGCCCGCACCCTCGAAGGTCTCGCCGAACCGCTCGAAAAAATCGTCGCCGAAAAACGGCTCGGCGAAATCAAAGGCTTCGGCGAAGCCCTCCAGGAAAAGGTCGCCACCCTCGTCACCACCGGCTCCCTCCCCTACTACGAGCAGCTCAAAGCCTCCGTCCCCCCGGGGCTCGTCGAAATGCTCAACCTCCCCGGCGTCGGCCCCAAGAAAGTCAAAAAACTGAACGACGAACTGGGCCTCACCACCGTCGACGAACTGGAAGCCGCCTGTCGCGCCGGCCGGATCGCCACCCTCGCCGGCTTCGGCGAAAAATCTCAGCAGAAAATCCTCGAGGGCATCGCCTTCCGCCGCCAGTTCGCCTCCCGCCACCGCCTGATCGACGCACTCCTGGTCGCCGACCCCATCCTCGACCGGCTCCGCGATCATCCCGACGTGCTCCGGTGCAGCACCGCCGGCAGCCTGCGCCGCTCCAAGGAGATCATCGGGGACATCGATTTCGTGGTGTCCTCCAAGAATCCGGCCGCCGTACTCGACGACTTCACCACGCTGCCCGAGGTCACCCAGGTGCTCGCCCGCGGCGAAACCAAGGCCAGCGTCGTCCTGGGCGGAGGACTCCAGGCCGATCTCCGCGTGGTCGCCGACTCCGAATTCGCCTCCGCCCTCGCCTACTTCACCGGCAGCAAGGAACACAACATCGTCATGCGCCAGCGGGCCATCGCCCGCGGACTTCGCCTCAACGAATACGGGCTCTTCAAGTCGACCGAGGAAACCCGCGACCCGAACCTGCGGGTGACCTGCCGCACCGAGGAGGAGATCTTCGACCAACTCGGCCTCGCCTACATCCCCCCCGAACTGCGCGAGGACGCCGGAGAATTTGCCGCCGCCGAGAACCGCGAGATCCCGCGTCTCATCGAATGGACACAGCTCAAGGGGTCCCTGCACAACCACACCGACTGGAGCGACGGACGGAACACCCTCGAGGACGTGGCCCGGCACGCGATGGAACTGGGCTGTGCCTACTGGGCCATCACCGACCATTCGCGCGCCTCCTTCCAGGCCAACGGGCTCAGCGTCGCACGGCTGCGGGAACAGATCGAGGCCATCGCCCAATTGAACCGCACCTTCGCCGAGGAAGGTTCCGAGTTCCGGCTCCTGACCGGCTCCGAGGTCGACATCCTCCGCGACGGACTCGACTTCCCGGATGACGTGCTCGCCCAGCTCGACGTCGTGGTGGCCAGTCTGCATGTGCCCTCCGGCGACGAAGCGGAGAACACCAAACGCCTGATCCGCGCGGCCGAGAATCCCTACGTGCACATGCTCGGACACCTCACCGGCCGGCTGCTGCTCGAGCGCGAAGCCTACAAGGTCGATCTCACGGCGGTCATCGATGCCTGCGCCGCCACCGGCACCTGGATCGAACTGAACGCCAGCCCCTGGCGGCTCGATCTCGACTGGCGCCACTGGCGTCGGGCCCGGGACAAGGGCGTCCGTTGCGTCATCAACTGCGACGCCCACCGTCTCGACCACGCCGGATTCCTCCGGCTCGGCGCCGGCATCGCCCGCAAGGGCTGGCTCACCCGCAAGGACATCATCAACACGCTGTCCCTCGCCGACCTCCGAAAAGCCCT
>CAYZAE010000112.1:0-22127 GCA_964476125.1 uncultured Verrucomicrobiota bacterium
CTGGCGTCTGGCGTCTGGCGTCTGGCGTCTGGCGTCTGGCGTCTGGCGTCTGGGGTCTGGAGTTCGGAGATCGCAGTTCGGATCGGCACACTTCTGGCTCCCAACTCCACACTCCCGACTCCCCACCTCCGGGGTCTGGAGTTCGGAGTTCGGGTCGACCCACGACCTTCGACAATCGACACACCTTGGTACGGGTCGGCGCACGACTTTCGACCAACGACCCACTCTTGGTTCGGGTCGACAAACGACCCACGACGCACCACCTACCTTCCATTTTGGCCGGACGTTACTGGCCACCCGCCCAGGCGGGCTTTTGTTTCAGATGAAACAGCATTTCTCCGGCCTTGGGCACGTGGAGGACGCCTTCGTGTTCGCGATGGGCGAAGGTGGCGGGGTCGATGGACCGGGGATCGCGGTAACCGAGGTTGATCTGGCGGCAGATGGTTTCGGGGATGCCGGTGGCGAGGGTGACGCGGACGCGCGGGGTTTCGATCCCGTTGGCATAGGTGCCGATGCCGAAGACGTGGCAACTGTGGGCGAGCACGCCCCAGGGCTGGTGCTTGAAGCGGTCCCATTGCTTGAGGAAGTAGTCGCGGCAATGGTAGCCGACTTCGCGGATGACCCGGCCGTGCGTGGCGGAGATCTCGGTGATGTGCGGGGCGTAAATAATCAGCTCCCCGCCATCGGCGACCACCGGCTCCAACTTGTACATGCACTTCCCGCCGGTCCACAGCTCGTCGTACATCGTGGGGGCGCAGGACAGCACGGTGTGGAAGGGGTGATCCTTGTAGGTGATGTGGATCTCCCGGGACAGATCGCTGGCGGCGGCCCAGGCCGACTCCGGGGTGCCGGCATAGAGACCCGCCAGGGATTTGTCCGGTCGGACGACCATGGCCAGGCAGGTCTTGGGGAGGGTGACCATGGCGCCAGCGCGGTCGACGACCTTGCGGACCGGGGTCCACTGGTTGCCAATGATCATCGGGTTGGTGACGACGGCGCCGAGCCAGTGGAAGAAGTTCAGGATCTCGGGGCCGGCCACGCCGGGGAACAGGTACTTGTTCCCGCCGGAGAACCCCACGACTTCATGGGGAAACACCGGGCCGATGATCACGATGCGGTCGTAGTCGTAGAGTCGTCGGTTGATGTTGACCGGGACATCCATCGCGAACAGGCCGCCGGTGAGTTCGGAGATTTCCGAGGCCGGGAGGGTCCCGATGAGTTTGAGGGCGTCGGGGTTGTCCCATTCGTGGTTGATGAAGGCGACGTTCCGGAACTGGCCGGCGCGTTCCTCCGCCGTGATCTCAAGGCGCTCGCAGATGGCGGCCTCGGACATGGGCTGGTGCGTGCCCAGGGCAATCATCACATCGAGGGCCTTCGTCGCCGGCCCGATCTGTTCGTGGAGCGTTCGGAACAGGAGCCCGACCGGGGCGGTGCGCGTGTGGTCGGGCACGATGACCAGGACGCGGAGTCCCCGGTAATCAGCCACGGGACAGGACGCGGCGATGACTTCGGCGACCTGCGGTGCGGTGACCGCGGAATCGGCGGCGGCTCGACGATGATGGACGGAGGTGGGGGCGGATACGGGACGATCGCTCACGGGCGAGACGCTAGCAGAGCCCGGGGGCGGGCGGCCAGATCTCTAGCCGAGGAGGGCCACCGCCTTTTTCATAGCGGCGATGGTCTTCGCACAGCCCGCCTCGTCGTCGAGGTCGTTGAGAGGACGGTTGAACGGTTCGGCGCGGACCGGTCCGTCGTAGCCGATGTCGACGAGGGCCTGGAGGAACGCCTTCACCGGGATCACACCGGTGGCGACCGGGAGTTCGCGGCGGTTGTCCTGCTGGTCGGCGAGGGCGACCCCGGCGGGGGCGTCGTTGAGATCGCAGGCCACGATGTCCTCGTTGCGCAGCTTGAGCAGTGCCTCCACGGAGTCGCCGGCGGTGAACCAGTGCCAGGAATCGAGCACCACGCCGACGGTCGGGACGCCGATGGCCGCGATCAGTTCGCGGGCCTGGGCGAGGTTATGGACGAATTCGTGCGGGAACCGTTTCCGCAGGCTCGGGGTGCCCACGTACTCCAGACCGAAGCGGATTCCGTGGTCGCGCAGAATGCCCCCGATCTCCCGGAGTCGGGCGGCGTGGCGTTCGAGGTTGGCGCGGTATTCCAGTTCGCCGCCGGGGGAGATCCAGGTGCCGCCCCGGGTGACGCCGGCTTCGCGGAGTGCCGCGGCGATTTTGGGAAGGCCGGCGAGTTCCTGTCGGAACACCTCGTCGGTCTTGCGGAAATCAACGCCGATTCCTGCCGAGCCCCAGACGAGTTTCGCCTTCGCCAGGTTTTCGCGAATGCGTGCGATGCCGTCCTTGTCCTGGCGCGCCAGGAATCCGCCGTCGGGCTGCACCGATTCAAAGCCGTGCGCCTGGGCGAGCCGCAGGTGTTCGAGTTGGTCGCCTCCCACCCCGATGGAGCCCGGGGACAGATCCAGGGTGAAGCGGCGTTTCTTCGATTCGGCGGCCAGGGTCGAATGGGACATAAAGGCGACGGTCGCGGATGCGGTGGCGGCGAGGAAATGACGGCGGTTGATGGCTTGGGCGTGGGCGTTCATGGGCGCAGGAAGTTGCGGCTCGGGCGTGGTGTGAGGGGATCATGCGCCGACGCGCCGGAGTCCGCGAGTCCGATTCTGGGGCTGGGGTCTCGCGTCTGGCGTCTGGGGTCTGGGGTCTGGGGTCTGGGGTCTGGAGTTCGGAGTTCGGAGTTCGGGGTTCGGGGTTCGGTAAATGGGATCCTATGGCCGGCCCCAGCATGCCGGGAGGCATGCCAGAAAGTGGCTGGAGGTCGGACGTCAGCGCGACCTCCGGAAGTCCTAAAAAAATTGGATCCCGACCCCGGAGGGGTCACAGAAGGCGAGGCGAGGAGGCGGAGGTAGGGTGCAGGGGCTTGTGGCACGCCCTTCGGGATCCGCTGTGAGCTCAGGAAAGATGACGAATCCCCTCAGCTCTCCTCTGTGCTCCCTGTGCCCTCTGGGGTGAAAAATCGCAGCGCACCCATCCGGCAGAGTTGTCGAATGTGGGGGTCTGACCCCATTGCCCCACTAATCCGGGAGGTTCACCACGGAGGACACAGAGAGCACAGAGGGAGTGTGGGATAGAAACCATCACGGCAGGTTCGCCGCTCTTCTCCCCACTCCCCACTCCCCACTCTCAACCACGACCCACGACCCACGACCGACTCTCCCCTCAGCGGGTGCGGTCGTGTTGTAAATGGGCGGGTTCCGAGTGGGCGGTGCGGTGTGCGCCGAGGGGCAGTGGATCGAAACGGGTGGTGAGTTCGATGGCGCGGCCTTCGGCGGAGGACTGGCGGGCAGCAAGAATCACCTCGAGCACGTGGATCGCGTGGTCGAGGCTGAGTCGGGGCGGGGTGCCGTGGACGAGACTCTCGACGGCTTCCCGGAGGCCATCGGTCCAGGGCCAGTCGGGGGCGGTTTCCTTGAACAATTGCCAGGCGCCGACGGAATTCTGCCAGAGCTCGTAGCCGTCGGGATCCCAGTCGTCGCCGAGCATCTGGATCGTTCCTTCGGTGCCATAGATTTCGACGGCGGGGCAGCGGTATTGCTGGAGCGTGAAGCCGGTGGTGACGACGCCCGAGGCGCCGTGGCCGAAGTCGAGCAGCACCTGGGCGTTGTCCTCGGCCTGGACGGTGATGCGGCGGCCATTGATTTCCCGTTCGGGAATGGCGATGCCGGTGAGGGCCATGACGCGGCGGGCGGGACCAATCAAACCGGTGAGGGTGGTGAGACAGTAGACGCCGAGATCGAACAGGCAGCCGCCGCCCGGGCGGTAGAACCACTCGTTCCACCAGGGACCCGACCAGCCGTAGCGCGCGCGGGCGGAACAGACCTTGCCGATGTCGCCGTTCCGGATGCGGCGCGCGAGGGTTTGGAAGGTGGGACTCAGCGGGGTGAAGGGAGCAGCCAAAAGCAATCGGTTGCGTTCGCGGGCGAGGCGGGCGAGGGCGAGGGCTTCGGGGAGTTCGGTGGCGACGGGTTTTTCCACCACCACATGCTTTCCGGCCTCCAGCGCGGTCCGGGCGAGGGCGGCGTGGGTGGGCATGGAGGTGAGGATCAGCACCAGATCGACGTCGTCGCCGTGCAGAATGCGCGCGGGGTCGGTGACGAACGGGACTTCGCCCAGCAGGTCGCTGGCGTTGGCGCGCTGGGGCTCCCGACCGCAGAGGGCGGTGAGGCTGATGAGTCGGCGTTGCCGGAGTTGGTCCAGCATTCCGCGGTAACCGGAGAGCACGTTGCCGGCGCCGAGAATGCCGAGACGAACGGGGGCGTGGGAGGGCATGACCGGCACGTTCTGCGACAGAACCAGGTGGGAACCCAAGTCCGAAGGTGGAGGCTTTCGGAACGTCGGGCTCGTTCCGGCGACGAACCGGGGCTAGGCTGCGGCCATCGAGTGAGTGGGAATCGATTTTATGTGGAAGGCGAAGGGCGGGCGGAGGCCGTGCGCGACCTCTTTGCCTCCGTGGCGCCGCGCTATGACCTGGTCAACGACCTGCAAAGCTTCGGCCTGCACCGGGCCTGGAAACGACGCCTGGTCCGGCTGGCGGGCGTGAAGCCGGGCAACCACTTCCTGGACCTCTGCTGCGGCACCGGCGACATCGCGTTCGCCCTGGCCCGGGCCGGAGCCGACGTGACCGGGGTGGATTTCAGCGAGCCGATGTTGTCGGTGGCCCGACGCCGCTCCGGCGGGGCGACCTCCGGTGCGGGAGCGAAAAACAGGGCGCCGATGCCCCGGTTCGAGCAGGGGGATGCGCTCCAACTGCGTTTCGATGCAGGAACTTTTGACGGCCTGACCATCGGCTATGGCCTGCGCAATCTTCGGAGCATTGAGGGCGGTTTGCGGGAAATGGCGCGGGTGACCCGGCCCGGCGGGAAGCTGCTGATCCTCGACTTCGGCAAACCCCGGAACCCCCTCTGGCGGGCGCTTTACTTCCTGCATCTCCGCACCTTCGTGCCGGTGCTTGGCCGTCTCTTATGCGGCGACTCGGCGACGCACGCCTACATCCTGGAGTCGTTGCGCCGTTATCCAGATGCCGACGACATCGCACGTCGCATGGAAGCCGCGGGCTGGCGCCAAGTGGAGTGGTGGGGCCTGCTCGGCGGGATCATGACGATCCACCGGGGGATGCGGTGAGGAGTGGGGAGTGGGGAGTGGGGCGCCCCGAAGCTAGAGTGTGTCGTTGGTCGTAGGTCGTGCGTCGACTCGTACCAAGAGTGTGTCGATTGTCGAAGGTCGTGTGTCGCCCCGAACTCCGAACTCCAATCTCCGAGACCCCAGACGCTAGACGCCAGACCCCAGACCCCGGCGTTGGGAGTCGGGCGCTCCGAACTCCCTACTCCCCACTCCGCACTCCGCACCAGCGGTGCGTTAGAACCCGACGGAGGGGCGGCGGCCCTGTTTGACGACTTCCTTTTCGCCTTCCCAGACGGCGAGACCGCGGCGGTCGGAGAGCGAGAGTTGGAAGGTGTAGGCGGCCTGGCGGTAGTTCCCGGAGCGCGTGTAGGTCTCGATGATTTTGCCCGAGAGCGAGAAATCCGGGGGGCGGGCGGCGGGTTTTTCCAGGCCCATGTCCTTCCATTCCTGGGCGATTTCCTTGGCCAGTTCGTCTTCGACGGCGCCGCCGGCACCACGGGTGGTCATGGTGAGGGCCTTGCCGCTCTTGTTCAGGGCGACGCGAATTTTCTTGGTGAGCAGGTCGGTGTCGATCTGCTGGCTGGTGGAATTGATCACCCGGCTGACAACCATGACGGCGGGCGGGGCCGGGACTTTATCGAGGGCGCCGGACGCGAGCAGTTCGTTGATCGCGGATTCGGCGGCCATGGACCAGTCCTGGATGTTGATCTGGTCGAGCGTGACCATGAGCCGTCCGCCCTTGGGATCGACGTATTGGGCGGGGCGGGTGCAGCCGGTGAAGGTGGTGACGGCGGCGGCGGCGAGCGCGGCGGAGACGAGGAGTCGTTTCATGGCGAGGCGTGCTTGGAGAGAGTGGGGCCTAAGTCGGGAGTGGGGAGTGGGGAGGGGGGAGCTGGAGGTCAGTTCTTGCGCAGCAGGGGTGAGAAGCCGCGCGTGCTCTTCTGGATCGAAAGACGGAAGTCCTTCGCGTTGGGCGTGGGGGCCACGGAAAGGAGGGTGAACACCTGACCGGCCTCGATGGTTTGCGAGAGCATGGTGGCGGTCGGGGTGGCCACGGGGAGTCCCTGGTGATCAAACCAATCGAAGCGGTAATTGAACCGGTACACCGAGCGGGTGAGGTTCTGCACCTCGACGCCGATCCGGGCCAGGCCGGTGTCGGAGGAGCCGTCGATGACCTTGAGCACGGCGACGGCGCGGGCGGTTTCGTGGTCACGGACGACGCGTTTGTCGGGGATGCTGCGTTCGACGTAGGCCGGGTTGGCGGGTTCGACGGTGTTGACTCCGTTCTGGTTGGTGGAGCAGCCGGTGCCGGCGAGGACGAAGCCGGCGAAGGCGCCGGCGATCCAGCGGCGGAGGCCGTTGGAGGGGGCTGGCGAAGGAACGGGAGCCGGGACGGGGGAGGCGGAGGAGACGGACGGAGAGTTCATGATTATTGGAGCTTCATTTGCGTGACCCGCGGGGGCGCGAAGCCACTCACCGAGTGTATATAGACGATATTCACCCGCCCTTCTTCAATCGTGACGGGCTGGGCGGGGCCGGTGCCGGACTGGATGTCGATGCGCCGGTTGGCCGGGGTGGGAAAGCGGGACATCTGGAACTCCTTGGGCAGGGTGGTCCAGCTGCGGGTGTCGGCGATGTTGACGGAGGCCTGGTAGGCGAGCGTCGCGATCCGTACGAGGGCGCCGAGTCCCTGGTCCTGCTGGCTGGCGGCTTCGTTGGCGGCGAAGGCGGCCGCGCCCTTGGCCAGGGTCGAGATCAGGGTCCGGGTGATGATGGCCGGTTTTTCGTCCTCGAAATCCCGGGCGATGATGCTGTCGAGACTGGCCACCGTCGCCGTATTGAGCCGGTGCTGGCCGGTGTTGATGCCCACGGTCAGCAGGTTGCCGGACTGCGCTTCGAGCACGGGCCAGGCGGTGCCTAGGTAGGAGACGTTGGCGAAGATGATCGGGATATCGATGCGCACCTGCTGACGAAGCGCGGCCCGGCCGGTTTCGAGAATGACGTAGGTGACGGGTTCCGGCGCGCCGCCGCGCAGGCGCCGGTCGCAGGCCTCGAGATCGGCGCGGATGGCGGCGTGGTTGGGGTTGAACGCGAGGGCGCGTTCCAGGGATTTGCGGGCGCGTTCGAGATCGGACAGGTCCTGGGCGGTGGCCAGGAAGAAGGCGCCATCGAGCCAGACGGAGAACGGGTTGACGTAATCCGAGTAGGGCTTGAGCGAGGCGTTCTTGGAGTAGAGCGAACCGACGGTGTTCTGGAACTGGGGATTGCTGCGGGTGCGCTGGATGGTGTCGGCCTGCGAGCTGGAGGCGGCGTCCTCCTGGGCGCGCTGGATCCGTCGGGCGTTTTCGGCCACGGCATCCTGCTGGTACTGATAGGCCTTGAGCAGGGCGGGGCGGGCGGAGTCGGGCTCACCGAGTGCGAGATAATTCAGCGCCCGGTAGGTGGCGGCCATGATGCGGTCGTAGGCCCGCCCCTCATACGGCAGGTTCGCCGGGGTGGTCATGGTGGCCATGGCTTCGGTGGCCACCCGGACCTTGGCGCGGGCCGAATACTCGGCCATGCGGGCTTCGGCCTGTTCGAAGGCCTGGTTGCTCTCCTGATAACGGCCGGCGGCGCGCAGGGCGGTGGCGTGTTCGAGGCGCCAGATGACTGCGTCCCGTCCATTGGAGACGCTGTCGGCTTTGGAGCCAAAGGACTTGGCCGCCTGATCGTATTGGCCGGCCTGCCAGGTCTGGCGGAAGGACTCGGTCTTGGTGGCGTAGGTCCGGCAGCCCGTCGAAACGAGGAGCAAGGCCAGGAAGGCGAAGGTCACCGCCAGGGTGACCCGTGCGTCCCGGCGGGAGCCCGAGCCATGCGACGGCGCCCCGGTCGTGGGGACGGAAAGAGTCGACGGCCGGGGGGCGGTTGGGTTCGGGGACGATGCCTTGGGCATGGATTCGGGCGCTCGGATGCACGCCTGGAGCGTGGAGCCCGACGCTAGAAATGGACGGCCCGGGGCGCAACCGGATTCACCGGGCGGAGTTTATACTTCACCGGCCGTTCCCGGCCCGCCTATAACCGCCCCCCACATGTCCATGGGACCCACCGACGCCATCCGGGCCACCACACGCCTTTGCGCGGTCTACGGTCGGCCGGTCCGGCACTCGGCGTCGCCGGCGATGCAGAACGCTGGCATCCGGGAACTTGGGTTGGATTGGCGGTATGTGGCGTGCGAGGTCCGACCGGAGGATCTGGGCCCGGCGTTGGCTGGGGCCGCGGCCATGCGGTTCATCGGGGTGAATCTGACGGTTCCACACAAGCTCCTGGCCCTGAACCTGGTGGAAGTGCTCGACGAATCCGCGCGCCGCTGGGGGGCGGTCAACACCGTCCGTTTCGAAGGCCGCGATGCCACGGGCACCTGGAAACCCATGGTCGAACTCGAAGGCGTGGAGGTGGAGTCGGTGCGCGCCCATGGGTTCAACACCGATGCCGATGCCATCGTGCGGTCGCTGCGGGAGGATCTCTCCCTCGAACCCAAGGGAGCCCGGGTTCTGCTTCTGGGGGCGGGCGGGGCGGGAAGAGTTGCGGCGTTGCGCCTGGCGGCGGAGGGGGTGTCCGAGCTCTGGCTGGTGAACCGGACCGAGAGCAAGGCGCGGGAGGTGGCGGAGGAGATTCCCCGGTTGTTCCCTGAATGCCGTTCGCGGGTTGCGGTGGGGTATCCCCCGGGCACGGTGGATCTGATTCTCAACGCCACCTCCGCGGGACTGAAGGCGGCGGACCCGTTGCCGTATGACCCGGCGCGCTTCGACCTGGCCCGGGCGGGGACGGCTTACGACATGATTTACCGGCCGGCGGAAACCTCGTTTCTGGCTGCGGCCAAACGCGCGGGGGCCCGGGTGTCGAATGGTTTGGGCATGCTTCTGTACCAGGGGGCGGCGGCGCTGGAGATCTGGTCGGGCAGGCCGGCGCCGGTGGCCACCATGCGGCGGGCGCTGCGGGAGCACATGGATGGGGTGACGCCGTGATGAACGTTGCCGGGGGTGCTCTGATCGGTCAGGCGGTCTTCGATGCCCACACCTGGGAGGTGCTGCCGTTCCATTTCTGGACGGTGGTCTTTTTCGTGTTCGGCACGGTGGTGGGCAGTTTCCTGAACGTCTGCATTCACCGGATGCCGCTCGGCCTCAGCCTGGTCCATCCGCCGTCGCGATGTCCGCACTGCGGCGGGGGCATCGCGTGGCGGCACAACATCCCGATCTTCGGCTGGCTGTTCCTCCGCGGGCGCTGCGCGAATCCCGAATGCCGCATGCCGATCTCGCCGCGGTACGTGCTGGTGGAGGCGTTGACGGGATTATGCTTCGCGGCGGTCTGGGTGTTTCACGGAACCTCGGGCCCGCTGGCGTCCATCTCCCTTTGTATCTTCGCGGCTGGCCTGATCGTGGCGACGTTCATCGACCTCGAGCACCTGATCATTCCCGACGAAATCACCCTGGGCGGTGCGGTGCTGGGATTGATTCTGTCGGTGGTGGCGCCCGGCATCCACGGAGTGGAATACGCCTGGCCCTCGATGAAGACCGCCTTCATCGGGGCGGCGCTGGGATCGGGAATCGTGTTTGCCATGCTCGAATTGGGGAAGGTCCTGTTCGGGCGACAACGACTCGCCTGGACCGGGGATGTCCGGATCACCTTCACGGAATCGGATCTCCACCTGCCGGACGCGGTGTTGCCGTACGAGGACATCTTTTACCGCGTGTCGGACACCCTGAAGTTCCAGGCCAAGCGCCTTGAGTTGGTCGACCGCTGTTACTGGGATGTTCCCGTCCAACTGCGTTTGCGCGGGAACGTGCTGAGGATCGGGGAGGAGCAGATTGAGGCGGCGACCGTTCCGTGGCTGCAGGCGACCACCGACACGGTGCTGGTTCCCCGGGAGGCGATGGGGTTTGGGGATGTGAAGTTCATGGCGGCGATCGGGGCGTTCACCGGTTGGGAGGGGGTTCTGTTCACCCTGCTCGGCAGTTCGCTGGTGGGATTGGCGGTGAACGTCGGTTTGATCCTGATCGGTCGGCGCCAGTGGTCGGCCCGGATTCCGTTCGGCCCCTACCTCGCCGCCGCGGCGCTGGGCTGGGTGCTGGGTGGCAAATCCCTGTTCCTCGCCTGGATGGCCGCGACGGGCGTCCGCATGTGAGACGCGTCGAGGTTTGGAACGTCCCGCATCAACAGGGATGGGCGGGGGCGACTTTGCTGGGTCCGGTCAGAAGGTGAAGAACGGGAATTTGCCGTCGAACCCCGGCAGTTCGTGTTCCCCGGCGCCGACCAGGGTCATCTGGGTTCCCAGCCGGGTGGCGGCGGCGTCGCTGGCGAGGCGGATGGCGCGGAGTTCACCGGCGAGTTTCTCCTGGCGGAACACGAAGTTCACCTCGGGTCCGGCCAGGCTTTCCTCGCCCGAGGACGGAATGCCGCCGAAGAGAACGCGTCCGTGATGGACGACGATGCGGAACGGGGGGCGCGGATCCTCCTGGAGCCGGCGGAGATCCCGGAGCGCCTGGATGACGTGCACCAGGGTGTCCTCGCGCGCGGGCCAGTAGGCGAGCAGACCGTCGCCGAGGTACTTGTTGATCGTGCCACCGGCGTCCTCGATGGCTTCCTTGCAGCGCGCGAACCATCCCCCCACGAGCACTGCGAGTTCCTCCGGGGACCGTTCGCGGGCGAGCACGCTGGAGCCCGCGATGTCGCAGAGGAGCAGCCAACTGTCCAGGGTCCGCATGTCGGCCTGGGTCTGGTCGCTGGCCCAGGTGCCGTGGGTGCGGTCCAGGGCGTCGGTGGAAAGCCGGAAGGCGAGGGCGAACGGGCCGACCTGGACGCGGTCGCCGTCCCGCAACCGGGTGGGCTGGCTGACGCGGCGGCCGTTGAGGTAGGTGCCGTTGCGGCTGCCCAGGTCCACCAGCCAGAATTCGCCTTCACCCTGGGAATGGATGGTGGCGTGGCGCCGGGAGACGCGGTCGTCCACGAGCACGACGTCGTTGCCGACAGCCCGGCCGAGCGAGCAATTCCCGGTCACGGGGACCGGAGGCTGGGGGTCTCGGTGCAGCCAGGCGGGTGGCGCTGGTTGGGTCACGAGCCGAGATTAACGGCAGCCTGGTCGCGGGGGAAGGCGCTGCGCTTACCCCGCCACCGGCCAGAGCAGAGGGAATTCCGTCCGCCGTTCGGCCCATTCGTGAACGGTCAGGAAGTGCGCGAAGGCGGCCTGGCAGGCTTTCTCGTGATGCCGCGCAAACTCCCGGAAGCGCGGTTCCACCAGAAAGACGAAATGGTTGTCTGCATTCTGCGCCAGACCGCGGAGGGCTGGGCCGTGAAACTCGACGGTTTCGGATCCGGCGCACGGCTGGATCGCGCATTTGTGAACACTCCATTCGATGTGGGTCCCGTGGCAGGCGTAGACGAGATCGGTGCGATCAGCGCCCAGGTGGGTGAGGTAGAACCCGTAGAACCGGTTGCCCCGGAGTTGAAGCACGCTCGTGATCTCCTCCGGTTCGAAGGCCAGGATCTCGAATTCCCGGTCGTCGAACACCCTCGGCAGACTGAGCAACACGTCCTGCGGCGCGAGATGCAGGCGCTCGGCGAGTTGCCGGAAGACACCGAGGTTCACCTGCTGCGGGTCCGTGACCGCGAACAATTCCGCCACCACAGGATCCTCGGGTTGTTCGATGGCCGGAGGCCGGGAAGGCGGTGGTGGTGGCGGCGGCGGAGAATGGGGAGTGGCCGGGAAGGTTGAGGAACCGGCCGAGGCATCGGGAGTCGAGATCGAGACCGAAGGCGGCGGCGTCAATGGTGAGGACGCCGCGGTCGACGGGGCGGAGGGGTGGGCGGAGGCAGGGGCCCCGAATGGGGTGGCGGAGGAGCCAGCTTTGAGTTTCTCCGCCGCCGCCGCCGCCTCGTCGTCGGTCATGGCCCGGATTCGCGGGTCGTTGAACAGCCGCTCCAATTCGGGAGCGGAGATGGCGCGGTACTTGATGTCGGGAATCTCGGGAATCGGTTCCTCGCCGCCATCGGGGCGACGGCGCCGGAGATAGAGGAACGGCGGCGAGATGCGCAGGATGATGCCGGGCCGGAGCAGGCCGCATTTGTCGTGGTCCTGGAGAATGTCGAGCTTGTCCTGGGAGAGATGGCCCGTGACGTCGACGCGCGTTCCCGCCCGGATCATCCGGAAATGGATGTCGAAGCCGGTGGACGCCCCCGCGTTTTCGCGGATCTCGATGGCCGCGGAACCGCTGGCTGCGGTCTCCGGGGCATAGCGCTGGTTCAACGCCTCTTCGAGGCTGCGAACACCCTCCGCGCTGACCTCGAAGCGGATGCCATCGATCTCGACGTAGCGCTGAAGAGGGTCCACGTGGAGCGACGCGGGACGGATCATCCAGCCATCCACCGATAAGTGGTCGAGTCCGCGAAGTCCGGTCTCCGTGCGCTCGGTGTTGCGGGTGGCCTCGATCAGCACGTGGGACCGCGAGTCGAAATGGACGCGGAACCGGACCCGATGGGTGCCCTGGGTTTGAGGGGAATGTGCCGTCGAGGCCGCGGCCTGGCGGTGGGCTGGTTCGTGGCGCGGCGAAGGCTGGGGAAGGTGATGCTTGTTGAGTTGTTCAGTCAGCGCATCCGCGCTCCCGGGTTCCCCGGGGCGATAGGTCTCACCGTTGAAATCGACGCTGCCATCGGGATGCACGGCGAAGGATTGCGGCGGCTCGATCAGGCCGCGGGTTGCCCACTTGAAGCGGTCGGTCTGAGGCCAGGGACGTCCGGGCTCCAGCACGACGGATTCCGAACCCAAGGTGAGCTGGAATCCCCGGGGCCGGCCGTCGTGCTGAAGGACGACCGAGGCGTCGATCCGGGAAGGGGTGCTCATGGTGGGGGGAGTGGGGGGGTAGGGAGTGGGGAGTGCGTGCGTCGTGCGTCGTGGGGCGGTTTTGGGTGGAACTTACGGGGGTTCTTCTGATCCCTCAAGCGGGCGGGGGCGGGCCGTTGCGGATGGGATTTCATCCAACCGTGCGTGCCGTTGGCGAGGCTTCCCTGCGAAGTGTCGGCCGGCGGATGGATCCGAGGAGCGGGAGCATCCGGGGAGCCGGGGGGAATGTCCTTGGGAGTGCTGCGACTTGTCGCAGCTTTCGATTCGCCGAGGCTTCGCCCCCTGATGCCGGATCGCTGGCCTGCTTCGGGTGCCATCCCCACGGTGAATCCAAAGCGGTGACATGTCCCCGCAGTCCCCACGCCAAGATCGCTCCGTTGCGCAGCTTGGACCGCGTTAGGAGCCGTGGGGGGAGAGGCGGCCTCGGATAATTGGTTTGTGCGTGGCGGCGTGAGTTCGCTAGACGTGGCGGCCTCGAACACGGGAATGAAGTACGCCGCGGAAAAACGAATGGGCCTGATCGCCCTGGCCATCCTGGTCCTCGACCAATGGACCAAGTGGGTGGTGGTGCGTCGGTTGGCGCTGGGGGCCGAGCAGGAATTTCTCCCGGGCTTCTTCAAGTTCGTGCATTGGGGCAACACCGGCGCGGCGTGGAGTACGTTCCACGGGAGCAACGGCGCCCTGGCCGTCGTTTCATTCGCAGCGCTGGGGCTCCTCTACTGGGCCCGACGCCACTTCGAAGGCGATCGTCCGGCGGGGCAGATCGCTCTGGGACTCGTCTTCGGCGGCATTCTGGGAAACCTGGTGGACCGCATCGCCCGCGGGCACGTGGTGGATTTCCTCTATTTCCACGTGATCCGGCGCGACGGCGAATTGCTGGGGTTCCCGGCGTTCAACGTGGCGGATTCGGCCATCTGCACCGGGGTGGGGATCATCTTCGTCCTGTCCTGGTGGCTGCGTCCCGAGGGCCCGATGGCGGCCTCCGCCGGAGCCGGGCGTTGATGTGGAGTGCGGCAGCCCTCTGCCGCTTTCCAACCACCTCGAGGGGACGCTACCTGCCCAGAATCCGAGCCCAGGTTTCGCGGGCGACCATCAAAGCGCTCCGGACGCGTTCGATCTGGAACGGGCCCTCCTCCCGCGCAAACTGTCCAACTTCGCTGTGCGTCGCGACTCGCTCCCATCACACAGGCTGATAACGGGCAAATATCGCGTCGGCAAGGTAACAGCAGATCTTCACCGGGTTCCGTGGCGTAGAGAGACTGCGAAAAAAGCGTGGGGCGTACTGGAGTGTAGAATGTCAACAATTTAGACGCGACCCCATTGCCTTTTACGGAGCCCACTCGATCCGCACGCGAAACTTGGTGCCGGACTTTTCGGCCGTCAGGAGGCGGACGCTGCCGGTTTCGCCCAGCATCTTCACGCGATAGAAGAACTGCGGCGCGTTGCCAACGAAAGCGCCCTCCGCCAGAACCGTGTCGTTCGACACCGGCACGAACGAAGCGGTCACGGGGTTCCAGGGCCCTTCCAGCGAGGTCGAGCGCAGCAGGGAGACGTTGGGAATCGCCACCGACTGGTAGATCTTGAAGCGCATGTTCCAGCCGTTGATGTCGTTGCGGCAGAACAGCAGGGAGGATCCAATGGCTGGAAAGTCGGCCGAAACGCAGGGCGACACATCGTGGAATGCGCTGTTCACCTGTGCGCCCAGGTTGACCGGTGTTGGCCATGCGGCCGAGGTCGAGGTCGAGGACCGCGTGCTCATCCACAGGTCCATCCCGCCACGTCCCCCCGGCCGATCGGATTGGTAGATCAGGCGAAGCCCGTCGGTGCTGAGCCAGGGGAACGCGTTCCAGCTTCCGGTCACGTTGATGGCGCTGCCGAGGTTCTTGACGGTGAGCCAGGGACCGCTCGGAGAGGCCCGTTCCGCCACGTTTAGACCGTATGATTGGGGCCGCGCCGAGGTGAAGTAGAGGGACAAGCCGTCGCTGGTAAGATGAGGGTAGTCGTCAATGTAAGTGCTACCCACGGGCGGCCCAAGCTCGACGGGCTTGCCCCACGGGCTTTGCCGGGTGGCACGGGTGGTCATCCAGACTTGGTAGTCGTTGGCTGTGCCATTGCGTGCGCGCCAATTGAACGGATTCCCGTCGCCGAAGAAGAGCGTCAGTCCGTCCGCCGAAATGCTGGGCATGACTTCGGCCGCGTCCGTGTTCACTTCGGGACCCAGGTTGACGGGTTCACCCCAGTTTTCGGCGGTCGATTGTCGGGTCGCCACCCAGAGGTCCCACTTGCCATACCCACCAGGGCGGTCGGAGGCGAAGTACAGCGTCAACGCGTCGGCGGACATGCAGGGGGTGCCCGAAAAGGTGTTCGGGAGATTGATCGGGCTGGGGAGCGGTTCGGGCGTGGACAGCATCCAGTTCTCGGCGGCGTGCGATGCGGCTCCCAGCCCAAGGGCATACAAAGCCACGGCCAGAACATGGAGCAGACACCGGGATCGGCGGATGCCCCGTCTGGGTGAAGGAGTGATTGTGCGGTTCATTGCGTCTCACCTGTATCCAAAGCGGACGTGGCCGGAGGTTACAGGGAAGTTCCCAATTCCATTCGGACCGCCCCGAGGAGCGGGGACCGGCACCGCCGGTCTTCCAGTCGGCGACGGTAGATTGGCCATTGAATCACCTGCTCACGTGGTTCCTGAAACCGACCGGCCCATACTCCGTCGGCGTCCACGACCGGGTGATGGTCGATCCGGCGCGTCCGAGTCCCTGTCGATACACCCCAGTCCTGTCCTGGTGGCTGCGTCCCGAGGGCCCGATGGCGGCCTCCGCCGGAGCCGGGCGTTGATGTGGAGTGCGGCAGCCCTCTGCCGCTTTCCAACCACCTCGAGGGGACGCTACCTGCCCAGAATCCGAGCCCAGGTTTCGCGGGCGACCAGGGTGGCATGGGATAGTGAACGCGGAGACGAACCCAATGCCTCTGTTACTGACCGGATTATCCCTCCAGGATGGTTCACCACAGAGGACCCAGAGAGCACCGAGGGAGAGAAAAGCATTGAGGCGGGGCTGCGATAGTTCGTTCGATGGAGTCGTGACAAGGCAGGGACGATGCGGTGGTGCCTTGGCTGTTTTGATCCGAATCCAACCCTGTGGTCTCTGTGCTCTCGGCGCCCTCTGTGGTGGGATCACCAGGCAAAGATTCGACCTGCTGAGGTGTTGGCTTTCTGGGGGAATCAGAAGTGGTGCGCGGGGCGGGGGTTGAACCCACAACCTTCGGCTCCGGAGGCCGACACTCTAGCCAATTGAGCTACCCGCGCACTCGGGGGGACGGCAAACCGGGAAGGTTCGCGTCGTGGGGCAAACCTTAGGCCCGCCCTCACGACAGCGGCAAGCAAATCGTCGGGGTTCGGTGAGCGGAGTTTGGAGTTCGGAGAGTGGAGTGGGGAGTTGGGGGGAGGGGATCGATTCCGACGGTTTGGGGCGAGGAGCGGTTGGTTGGAAAGCGGCAGAGGGCTGCCGCACTCGAAAGGGTTGCGTTCCTTCAGGCCCAGGTGACGGCGCCTTTGGGCTGCTCAAGGATCACGTCGCGCAGGAAGCGAACCGCTTTCTCCAACCCCTCCCGTGCGGTCATGAGGCTGTCCTCGTGCTCGATCGACAGCGCCCCATCGTAGCCGGTCAGGCGGAGGGCGGAGACGAAGTCGCACCAGAACTGGCGCGGGTGCCCGTAACCGACGGTGCGGAAGATCCAGGCGCGCTGGAGTTCCTCGCGGTAGTGCTTGGTGTCGAGCACGCCGTTGACCCGGGAGTTCCATTCGTGGATGGCGGTGTCCTTGGCGTGCACATGCCAAATCGCGCCCTGGAGCGCGCGGACCGCCGCGCAGGGGTCGATGCCCTGCCAGAAGAGGTGGGAGGGGTCGAGGTTGGCGCCGATGGCGGGGCCGGCGGCGGCCCGGAGTTTGAGCAGGGTTTCGGGGTTGTAGGCGACGAACCCGGGATGCAGTTCGAGGGCGATCTTCTTCACTCCATGGCGCGCGGCGAATTCAGTGGCCTCCACCCAGTAGGGAATGACCACCTCGTTCCATTGGTAGGCCAGGATGTCGAGATACTCGGGCGGCCAAGGGCAGGTGACCCAGTTGGGCTGCCGATCGCCCGGGGCCCCGCCCGGACAGCCGCTGAAGGTGGTGACCACCTCGACCCCCAACCGTTGAGCGAGGCGGATGCACCGTCGGAAGTCCGCGTCATGTGCGGCGGCGATCGCGTGATCGGGATGGATTGGGTTCCCGTGAACCGACAGCGAGGAGAGGGTGAGTCCACGGGAACGCAGCGCCTCCAGGAACGCGTCGGCCTTGCGGTCGCTGCCCAGCAGTTCGTCGGGGTTGCAATGGGCGGTGCCGGCATAACCGCCGGCGCCGATCTCCACGGCCTGAACCCCAAGCCCCGCGAGGTAATCGAGGGCGGGTTCGAGTCCGAGAGAATTGAGGATGACGGTGAAGACGCCGAGTTTCATGGAGTGGGGAAGTGGGGAGTGGGGAGTAGGGAGAAGGGAGACCGGAGTGGGGAGGCGGGAGGGCGGAGAGGGGAGAAGACGGCGGCTACTCGCCGACGAGGTGTTCGAGGTCTTCGCGGGAGACGGTGAAGACGTCCATGTCCTTTTTAACGACGCCGAGGCTGACCAGGCATTCGGTGAACAGTTCGCGGGTGCGCTGCTCAAGGGCCTTGGATTCCAGGCTGGTCATCACCTTGAGAATGCCCTGGCCCTTGCGGACATGGGTTCGTTCGTCGGCGCGGATGAAATCGGCGATGTGATGGAGGAGGTCGTCGTGGCGTTCCGCCGCGGTGTCGATGAGGCCATTGATGGTCTTGAGCACGCCGACTTCGCCGAAGAGGTTGATTTCCGCCATGGCGAAGGCGGGTTCCATGGGGCCGCGGCAGGTGGAGCCGGTGAGGCGGTTGCGCAGTTCGAAGGGATCGAAGCCGCAGGCCTGGAGGGCGCGGTGCCCGATCTCGGTGTGGCGGGCTTCGTCCCAGGTCACCCGGGCGAGGTCGTACTCGGCCTGGAAATCCTTGAACCGGATGTCCCAGAGGAAGGTGCCGAAGGCTTCGATGGCATCCACCTCGTCCCGCTGGGTGCGGATGAAACGGAGCCGGAGGCTTTCGTAAGATTCCTTGGGGAACCGGGGCTGGCCATCGGCGACGTCGTAGTCACCGGTGTTTTTGAACGTGGCGAAGCGGCAGTCCCGAAGCGGAACGGTGCCCCGCACGAACGGCGTGGTGTCGATGCGCAGGGGGCTGGGAGCCGGGTTGCGCGGGTCGGTGCCGGTGGGCCCGCCCATGGAGGCCAGCAGTCGCTGGAGATGCCAGCGCCAGGCGGCCAGCGGGGCTTCGTCGACACCCCCCTCGACGTACGCGGCGATGGCGTCGTCGGCCCAGTCGAGCATCGGTTCGTAATCGACGAGTATCCGGCGCAGGCAACGGATCGTGGGCGTGTCGGCGATGGGATCCGTGTCGTCGATGTGATGCCGGTAGGTGTTGGCGAGGGCGCGTCCCAGCACCTGATGAACCCCGACCAGCAGTTCGGGCGCGGACTTCGCGCTCAACATTTCGTCGATGAACCGGTCGATTTCCGGGTCGCGGAACCCGTCGATTTCGCGGGGGCGCAGTTCCTGTTCGGTGAGTCGTTCGCGGAGCAGGCGGGCGGCGTCGGCATGGTAGAAGAGGTGCCGTCCGGTTTCGATTTTCACCTCCAGCTCCGGGATGGACAGGGTCCAGGCGCCCAGGGCCTGCATGAGCCGGCGTTCGAGGTAGAAGAACCGGAGCAGACGCCGGGCGTTTTCGGCGACGCTGAACTTACCGTGAAGATGCCGTCGGTCGCGGGGGAACCGGTAGGGAAAGGCACGCCGACGCGCCTCGGCGTCGGCGCGCTGTTCGGAGAAGGCGGGCGCACCCTGCCTGTCGTTGGGCTCCGGCGAATGGGGCGTGGGGAGGTTGTTGGGGTTGGACATGGGCGGGGGGCGTTGAGTGGGGCTCGGATCAGAGCTGCGAATCCGCGTGCCGTGTCTTGAGCTGGGGCGGGGCGTTGTCGACGTCGTCGCGGGGGAGTTCGGCGGCGAACTGGTCGGTGTCGCCGACCTCCTGCTTGAGCCGGGCGAGACGGGTGCGCAGCTGGTCGAGCAACGGACGGAAGGCGGGGTCCCCGGCGAGGTTGTTCATTTCGTCCGGGTCGCGGACGAGGTCGTAGAGTTCCCACTGATCCTTCTTCCAGAAGTGGATCAGTTTATGGGTGTCGGTGCGGATGCCGTAATGGGCTCGGGTGTTGTGATGTCCGGGGTCGTGGTAGTAGCGGTAGTAGATCTCGGAGCGCCAGCCGTCGGGTTTGCCGCCGCGGAAGAGCGGGGCGAGCGAGCGTCCGTGCATGTCCGCCGGGATGGCGGCGCCGGCGAGTTGGAGGAAGGTCGGGGCGAAATCGCAGTTCACGGCGAGGGCCGGGCTGGTGGTTCCGGGCGGGATGACTCCGGGCCAGCGGGGCGGGAACGGCATCCGGGAGGGGGCCTCGTACATGAACCGCTTGTCGTACATCCCGTGGTCGCCGAGGAAAAAGCCCTGGTCGCTGGTGTAGATGACCAGGGTGTTCTCGCGCAGTCCGTTGGCGTCCAGCCAGTCCATGAGCCGGCCCACGCTGTCGTCGACGCTTTGAACGCAGGCCAGGTAATCCTGGAGGTAGCGCTGGTATTTCCAGCGTTTCAGGTCGTCGCCGGTCAGCTTCACCTTGCGGCCGTCCCGTTCGATTTCGACTTCGGTGGGTTTGACGTTGAGCCAGGGACCGCGTTCCGAGGACGGCATGTCGGCGGGTGGTTCCAGCTTGAGATCGCGCCGGGTGAGGTCGTTGAAGACCGACTGCTTCTGTTCACGCAGCGCGTCGGTGCGGCCGGCGCCGTCGTCCCAGAGCGTCTTCGGTTCGGGAATCGTCCGGTTGGCGAATTCGCGCCGGTATTTTTCGGACGGGGTCCATTCGCGGTGCGGGGCCTTGTGATGGCACATGAGGAAGAACGGTTTGTCCTTCGGCCGTTTTTCCAGAATGCCGATGGCGAGGTCGGTGATGACCTCGGTGACGTAGCCCCGGTAGACGCGGTGGCCGGTCTTGTCGTAGAGCACGGGATCGTTGTAGCGGCCCTGGCCCGGGAGGATGTTCCAGTGATCGAACCCCTGGGGATCGGAGCCGAGATGCCATTTGCCCAGCATGGCTGTGTAATAACCGGCGTCCTGGAGCCGGCCGGCCACGGTTTTCAGCCGGGGATCGATGTGGTTGAAGGTGGGGACGCCGTTTCGATGCGAGTATTGCCCGGTGAGAAGGGTGGCGCGGCTGGGGGTGCAGATCGAATTGCCGGCGTAACAGCGGTCGAGACGCAGTCCCTGGGCGCCGAGTCGGTCCAGGTGAGGGGTCTGGTTGATCGTGCTGCCGTACGCGCCGATGGCATGGGCGGCATGGTCATCGGTCATGATGAACAGGATGTTCGGACGGGTTGCCGGGGCAGGAGCCGAAGCCGTGGCGGCATCGGTGGGGAGCCAGGGGAGGGTGGCCGTCGCGATCAGGACGGCGAACAATGCACGAAGCCTCGGCCGGAGGCGCACGATCATGGGCATGCCCGACCGATGAAGGATCCGGGATTCTCAGGCAAGGCCGAAATGGGGCGTGGGTCGTGGGGCGTGCGTCGTGCGTCGGGAGTCGGGAGTCGGGAGGCGCGGAGCGACAGGGGATGTCATGACGTCGCTTTGGATTCGCCAACGTTCCGTTCCGGACGCCGGTGCGTTTCCCTGCGTTGGTTCCCCAGCAAGCGGGGGATGCGAAGAGGGGCGTGTGGAGTGCGGTGACATGTCACCGCTTTGGATTCGGCGGGGGAGCGCGGACGGCGCGGGGGTGGCTGCTCCGCCGGTGGGGGGCGAAGGGACGGTGAATCCAAAGCGGTGTCGTGCCACCGCAGTCCACAGGTCAAGTGTCCGCTCGTTGGAGCGGCGTGGACTGCGTTGGCATCCCGTGCCTGCACATCAGGCGGGCTCGCGGCCTGCTTGGGCGGATTACTCCGCGGCTTGGGCGAGGTGGGCGAGGACGTTGTAATCCTCGAGCGTGGTGGTGTCGCCCTTCACCTCGACCCCGGAGGCGACCTGTTTGAGCAGGCGGCGCATGATTTTTCCGGACCGGGTTTTGGGGAGGGCTTCGGCGAAGCGGAGATCGTCGGGTTTGGCGACGGGGCCGATTTCCTTGCCCACATGCTGACGGAGTTCCTCGCGCAGTTCCGGTTTGGCGATGATGCCGGTCTTGAGCGTTACGAAGGCGACCAGGGCCTGGCCCTTGATTTCGTCGGGGCGTCCCACGACGGCGGCTTCGGCGACGGAGGGGTGCGAGACGAGAGCGGATTCGACTTCGGCGGTGCCGATGCGGTGGCCGGCGACGTTGAGCACGTCATCGATGCGGCCGACGATCCAGAAGTAGCCGTCCTCGTCCTGCCGGCAGCCGTCGCCGGTGAAGTAGCTGTTGGCGACCTCGGACCAGTAGGTTTGTTTGAACCGTTCGGGATCGCCCCAGACGCCGCGGAGCATGGATGGCCAGGGTTTGCGGATGACCAGTTTGCCGCCGGTGTTGCGGGGGACTTCGACGCCTTTGTCGTCGACCACCTCGGGTTGGATGCCGAAGAAGGGGAGGGTGGCGGAGCCGGGTTTGGTGGGAGTGACGCCGGGCAGCGGGGTGATCATGATCCCGCCGGTTTCGGTCTGCCACCAGGTGTCGACGATGGGGCAGCGTCCGCCGCCGATGACCTTGTGGTACCACATCCAGGCTTCGGGATTGATCGGTTCGCCGACGGAGCCAAGGACGCGGAGGGATTTGAGGTTGTGCTTTTTGGGCCATTCGTCGCCCCACTTCATGAAGGCGCGGATGGCGGTGGGGGCGGTGTAGAGGATGGTGACGCCGTATTTCTCGACGATGCGCCAGAAGCGGTCGGGTTCGGGCCAGTTGGGGGCGCCCTCGTACATCAGGGCGGTGCCGCCATTGGCGAGGGGGCCGTAGACCAGGTAGCT
>CAYZAE010000113.1:0-7034 GCA_964476125.1 uncultured Verrucomicrobiota bacterium
CTGCCAATCCACTGCGAGAGTATGTGTCATAGATGTCGTCGTAATTTGTCGTAACCACGACCTTGGGGTCAATCTTCAGGACGGAAGCATGAAAACTCCCAGCCTGAAAATGGGGCTTAAGAAACAGGTCGCGAACCGATTGGGTGAAATCCGCCGGGGGAAGGTTAGCTAGAATTACTTCTGCAGCATCAAGATAACGCTTCGACTTCACGAGCTCATCGATCGAGGCCTTGATTGCCACGGAAGCTATGAGGCCCTGGAGGTGCTTTAGGAAAGCCTCCCATCCAGGCGGTTTGATGGCGGGATTCACGGAAGACGAACAACCTGCGGACGCTCCCGCCCCCAGAAAGATGACACACCGTCGCGAAGCCAACTCTGCGACTAATGCCTTCGGCCAGTCCATGGTTGAATTTGTTAAAGCCCGAGACGCGTGAGTAGTGCATCTCCGATCGCAGCGATGATTTCCGCGTAGTCCTCGCGTTGCTTGTAATGAGAGCCGACCAGGCCATCGGATGATTGCAAGTCTAGTATTGGCGCTGCAGCGGACTGAGCCAAAGGCACCAAGCTATATAAATGCGGCACATCTCCCAGCTTTGCATTTTGAGCAGTCACACCATGCGCAAAAAATGATGTTAGCGAAGAGGTCACGACTTCAGGCACCTTGCTCAGGATGGCCTCGTATGCTTTTGTCGGACGTCTCACTCCTTCTTTGGCTTTGGTTATGTACTGCTGCAAGGTGTAACCCAGATACCCGTGAGAAATTCTAGGTTCCAGACCGATGGAGTAATTTTCAATTCGGCCAGGTGTGCGCTCCTGTGCAAGACGTAGGCTATTCCTGTAGAGTTGAAGCCAGCCCGTGATCCAAGCAGCAATGTTCACTACTCCGAGCATGCTGAAGACATCAGCGCCCATCGGGGTCAGGAAGTGATTGCAACCAATCAAGACACTTCGGTTGATCGACCCAAGACTTGGCCCCAAGTCAAAAAAAGCGATGTCGTAAGACGCGTCAATTGCACGGCAAAACGCGGCGTTCCAATTTGTTTTCCGTATTCCTCCGATATCCCCACCGAGCAGTTCATGCCAGGCGCCACCGAGGCGGTCCTCAATTATCGAGAAACCAGGATGGCCCGGGATGAGATCGACTGAGAACCGATTCTTCGAGGAGCGAATTGGAACGATGGATGTCGCAATATCCGAGTCTCCATCTTCGATTGGTTGGAGGACCTGCTTGATTGTTGTGATATCGACCGGTGTGTCCTTATTCCAATAGAGCTCGGTGGAATAATCCTCTCCCATTATCAACTGAGTTGCATTGCATTGGGGGTCACAATCGACCACCAGAATCCGCAGTCGCTTTGAGATCGCAAAATAGGCAGCAAGGTTACAGGTGAGGGTGGTTTTCCCGACCCCACCCTTGTTGTTGAACATGGAAATTGAAATCATGTTTGTGGGCGACGATTGCGCTGTTCCTCAAGCACCACCTGATTCTTAGCCTAGGCTGAAGGAGAAGATTTGGTCTGGGGTGGAAAGATGGGCTGCTGGAGCCGATTGTCGAGCAGGGAGTCTTCGGTGATGAATCCCGTCCCTCAGTCTTCGGCTGAAGCAATGAAGCCGAGTGAGGCAGGATTCGAGATCGGGCCTCGTCGCTTCCATCGTCTGGCCCCGCTGGCGCCGAAAGCTGAGCGATCGGCGAGTTGTGCTCGTCTGCCCGCGTAGGCTCTCCGTTTTCGTGGCACACTTGAACTCAAGCCCTTCAGGATTGAGCCCCGTATGAACCTCGATTTGGCAGGCCTTTCGGGGCAAATTATTTGGCAAAAATTTGGAAACGTGCCCCAGTGCGCCCAAAAACCAGGGACAATCAGGAAGCGTGCCAGAAAAAGAAGAAAGCCGCTGGAGGCCAGCGGCTTAAGTCGTTGCGGTGCAACGGAAATTGGTTGCGGGGCTAGGATTTGAACCGAGGACCTTCAGGTAATGCCACCTGACGACGTGTCCAACGGATCCAGCAGTCTATGCGCAGGCTTTCCGATGCGGCCTTCAAGTTGTAGAGTCCCCCCATGGACGCACCGACGCGCAGCCAATTGCTTGATCGGATTTGGATCGATCCTGCCCGGTGTGGTGGAAAGCCCTGTATCCGCGGGCACCGCATCTGGGTCTCGCTGGTCCTCGATTTGTTGGCGTCGGGCAGCACCCTCGAAGCGATCCTGGCCGCGTACCCGGGAATTCAGCTTGAGGACATTCAAGCCTGCATCGCGTACGGCTCGGAGATGTCTCGCGAGCGTTATGTCGACATCGCGTTGGAATCGCGTTCGTGAAGCTGAAGCTGGACGAGAATCTGGGCGAGCGCGGACGGGCAATGCTCTCCGAAGCGGGGCACGACGTCGCCACGGTGCGCGATCAAAGGATGGAAGGCGCCCTCGACGCCGACCTAATCAAGGCCTGCTGTGATGAGGGTCGTGCACTCGTAACGTTGGATTTGGACTTCGCGAACCCCCTCCGGTTTCAGCCAAGCCTGTTCGCCGGGATTGCCGTCTTGCGGCTGCCCCGCAAAGCGTCGGAAGCAGACTTTCATGACCTTCTGCTCATCCTGGCCGCCGCGCTGAAACGAGAGACGTTGGAGGGGAAGCTTTGGATTGTTGAGGCGGGACGAATTCGAGTTTTTGAGGAAGACGTCGGCGCGTAGCCTCGGCAGCGGCGACTTCGTCGAAGCACGGGCGGCGGATACGCGACTTTGAAAGCAACCGCGGCGCTTCGATTCGGCAAACGTTCAGGGGAGCGTCGCCATGCGGGCGTCGAACGCACCACGGACCTCCGCCACTTGCGGCTGAGTCAGTCCGCCCTCGCTCTCGATCACCCGTTCGCGGCGGCGGAAATCACCCCAGTTCTCCCGGGCGGAAAGCCCTCCCGCAAGGCTCACCAGGAATTGCGTTCGCTGATTGCGCAGCACTTGCCGCCGCGCATTGAAGGCGGTTTCCAGAGTTCCGATCTGGGAATTCGCCAGCCGTTCGTCCTCCGGCCGCGTCGAATCGTAGGCCGCGCGTCCGCGTTTGAAGTCGTTCCAGGTTCCAAGCTCGGTCAGGGCCGCGATGGCGGCCTGTTCGGCGCTAAACAACCGGCCGAGATGATGGTCTCGGAAGAGGTTGCGAAGGCCCACCACCCGCGCGGAATCGGCAGCCTCCAGGCGATCGATACGGCCGTTGCGACCGGCATTCCGGAACGCGGTCCAAGTGAGTGTCGGAGTTGACGCAAAAGCTGCGTTGGCTTCGCCGCTCAAGGCCGCGAATTCGGCTGCAGGGTCAATGGAAGCGACACCGGGGGCGAGTTGGTAATTCTCCGGCGCTTCCGAGCCGATGTCATTGGACACCGCTGGGGGGGCGGCGATGGCTGCGCCGGTGTTGCCGCTGGCGTCGACCTCGTGCGCACTGCAGGTCACGGAAAGTGGAACGTGCTGCTCCGCCTCCGCGATTTCGGCCTTCAACGTCTCTCCGGCGGCGCGCGCGGCGCTGGCGTTGATCGGGGAACGACCGTAGTTCGCGGTGACGACGAAATGGACCGTCTTTCCCGCGTCGACGGCGTTCTTCACGGGGGTTTCGAAGCTGTGAAGCATCGACCTTCCCCCGCGATTGTTCGCGTCCTGGGTCAGCGGCGTGAGATTTCGCCAGTCGTTGCCAGGGCCTCCGAGGTTGTCGTTCAACAGATGACCCCGAACGTAGAGCGTGGATCCTCCCCGGTAGCGATGCCGGAGCTTGTCCCAGAATCCACTGGGATCGTTGCTGCCCGGTTCGCTCCCGCGCTGGTGCAGGCGATTCAGACGCGTCACGGTCACCGAGGTACCGAAGGAACCGGCATGCAGCCCCCCGTAGCCCGGATCGCTGCTGCGGGTGAGTGTCTGGGCCGGCATGAATCGAGCCGTGACGGTGGCCAACTGCCCGAGCTTGGCATCAATGACCGCCGCGTGGTCTGTCGTTCCGGGACCCGATGCAGCCGTTCCTGATCGACCTGCCCGGACGGCTTCCTCCCCGGTGGCTGCCCGCATGGCTTCGCCGAGTTCCCCGGCGATCCGGATGGCCTCGGCCTTGTCTCCCTCCTTATCGGGAGCCACCGTCACGGTCGCCAGGAATCGTTCATAACTCGTGGGTGTGGAAGCCACCATCAGGCGGGCGGACGGACCCTGCCCTTCGATGTACACACTGTGCGGCTCTCCTCCCACCCGGAATTCCCGCCGGGCCCGCCACCAGTCTCGCAGCCGGGCCACGCCCCTGCGCACGGCGGCTGCTCCGCGACGGACCATGTCGATGACCGCGCGGCCCATCCGTAGCGCCCGGTCGATCAGCCAGTCGATGGCAGCGTCCACCCGTTCGCGAAGTCCGGCGAGAATCTCCCGCAGCCGCTGGGACAACCGGCCGAGTCCCGCCTGGTTGGCCAGGAACCCGATGGCGATGGGCAGGGAACTGGACAGGGCGCTTTCGACGAAACCTGCGGCGACGTCGATGGCTCCGCGGGCGATGCCGGCGATGCCATCGAGCACACGGTTCACGATCTCCAGCATCTGCCGGAGATATTCCATGAACGATTCGATCGCCCGGTAGATGGCAATCAGGGTGTTGATCACCGGCATGATTCCCGAGACATCGAGCAGGGAGATGAGCCAGCGACTGGCCCAACCGATCACCCGTTCGGTGATGAACCCCACAACCCCCTGCACCACGGTGTCCCAGAGGTTCGACAACCGCTCGGTCAGCTCACGCCACAACCCGGCTGGACCTTCGGTCACCAGCGTGGCCACGAAACCCCAGACGCCGGTGGCCACTTCCAGCATCGACCGCAGCCGCGCCACGATCGCCGGGTCCAGCCGTCGCGCCAGCCGGGCGAAAATGTTGTCGACGGTCACCCCCAGCACCTCGAGCACGAACCCCAACACCGATCGGAACGAGAAATCCGCGGGCGGCTGGATGCCCGCCTCGCGCACGGTGCTGAACAGCCAGCTGGTGAATCCAGTTAGCAAATGAGTTCCGATCCGGCTGAAGAATCCCGTGAACCCGGCCCCCATGGCGCGCAGGAGATTGGCGAGGAACCCCAGCGGGTTGGTCAGGATCGAACCGATCGCTCCGGCCGCCTTGGCCAGAATCTGCACCACCAGTTCAGGCGGCACGTTGAAGATGCGGAGAACCGCCTGGAAGAACGCCCACGCCGCGCCCCGGAGATCGCCGTCGACGAAGATGCGTCGAAGGATGTTCAGCGCGGTCTGTTGCACCCGCGGCCAGAGTTCCGGATCGCTGAAGAACTGTCCGAAGACCGGGATTCGCGCGAGCACCTGGGTCTTGATGAAGTTCTCGACCGGTTCGCGGATGCAGGCCGGGACCCCTTGCCAGATCGAGTTCGAGATCAGCAGCGGCAGTTGCAGCAGGTCCCCGTAGATCGAGATCACATTGCGCACGGTCTCGAGCACCAGCTGCAGGAACGGCGTGAGCGCGTCGAAACCGCGCACCAGCCAGTCGAAGAGGACCGCCACCCGCTCGTTGGCCCAGGTCACCAACGCCGCCACCGCCTCCTCCAGCCAGCCGAAGGCTCCGGCCAGCCAGGACAGCAGATCGCTGGCGCGCAGGCCGCCCACAAGCTGCGTAAACACCGATCCCACCCCGGCCACGCGTTCCGCGAGCCAACGGCCTGCCCCCACCAGAATCCGCCGCACCGTCCCCAGGATCGCCTCCACCGAGGGCAGCACCGACGCCAGGGTGTCCCGCGATTCCGGCACGCCTTCGCCGCCGTCCATGCCCGCCGCCGCCCCGTCGAGTTCGGTGGAGAGCTGCTGGGCGTGTTCGCCCATTTCCCGGATGAAAGCCGGCGGAATCAGTTCGGCCACCTTGGCCGCCACGTCGGCCACCGGCTGCCAGACGGGCCGGGTCCGTTCCTTCACCCAATCCCAGGCTTCGCCCGCCTTCCGGCTGATCCAACCGATCACCCCCCCCTGGCTGCCGGCCGTTTCATCGCCGCTGTCGGCCGGGCCGAACAGCACTTCCTTGAACCAGTTCCAGACCCGTTCCGCCGCCTCGCGCACGGGGCGGACCCATTCCCAGAAATCCCGTCCGAGCTGCTGGATACCCTCCCAGACGTCGCCCCCAAATTGTTGGAGCCACTGAACCGCCGGGGCGCCGAAGTCAGCCCACAACCCGGTGAAGAATTCGCCCACCGGCCGAAGGAATTCGGTGAGCCGGTCCCAGGCGACGCCGACGGTTTCGGTGACGAACGACTTCAACTCGCCGATGGCCTGCATCAGCGGTTCGCAGTTGCCGGACACCAGCGCGGACGCGATGGCCGCCGCGCGTTCCACCAGCCCGGCGAAAAGATCGATGAGCTGGCGGGGTCCCTCGAACGGCACCAGCGCCCGGAGCGTCGCGATGTATCCCTCCCAGGCCCGCGCCACCTGGCGTCCCAGCCAGCTCAGAATCCCTTCATCCACGATCGCCCGCACCGTGCGCGCGAACTCCGGCGAAATGGTCTCCAGCAGTCGCCAGCCGAAATCCCGCACCTGGTCGACCGCCCAGTCGGCGACGTCCCCGAGCGTCTCCGCGGCGGAATCGTAGAGATCACTCCAGAATCCGCGGCGCACGCGGGCCGGTTGCTGCTCCACCCCGGCGACCTCGGCCTCGCCGCGCTGCTGGGCCACATGCGCGAGTTCGTGCGCCAGGAGGAACCGGCCTTGGGCCGTGTCCGGGGCGAAGCAACCCTCGTTGAAGGCGATGTGCTCGCCGACGGCGAAGGCGTGGGCCTGCATCGACTCGCTCAACCGCACGGCGTCGGGCCCGGTGTGGATGCGGACCGTCTCGAAAGGAAGGCCGAACCTTCCCTCCATGTCCTGCCTCACCCGCGGTGGCAGGGGATCCCCGCCTGCCTGCAGCGCGACCACTTCGCGCTCGAGGGACACGGGAAGGTCCTGTTCCTCCTCGATCGAAGGCCGGGGTCGTTCGGGTTCGATCGACCGGGTCACGATCCGCCGCACGGCACTCCGGCCGCCGTCCCCTCCTGCTGCCCCTCCC
>CAYZAE010000113.1:7134-22122 GCA_964476125.1 uncultured Verrucomicrobiota bacterium
CCCCTCCCGGACCGCCTCCCGCACCCTGTCCTTCGCTGCCTCCCGCCGCGCCGGCGACTCCCGAGGACGTCCGATTCAACACCCGCAAGGCGATGCGATCCGCTTGTCGCTCGGCTTCGTCCTGCACCGCGCCCAGCTTCAGCCGGGCGTGGACTCCCGGCGGCAGAACCGCCCGCGGCCCGTGCGCCCGGGAGCGCTGGGTCGGGACCGGCGGTTTCTGGACGCGGACGGGAACGGGCATGGCGTGGCTCGCTCAGGTGCCCGAGAAGAATTGGTTGAGAATCCAACCCGACTGCCCGGTGCGCGGACCGGACTTCACCTCGACCTTCATCCAGCTGACCCCCTTGCGCAAAATCACGACCTGGGTGCCTTTGTCCAAGGCCTTGGTCCCGGTGGCCGCGCCGGGGTCGTCCTCGAAATGCGCGGCGGCGGTGTTGATCGTTCCCTTCAGCGATTCGGGATGCTGCACGACCATCACGGTGAACCGGTCGTCGAGGGCGTTGACGTTGGATGCGGCCTGCGCCCAGGCCTGGCCCTTCGATTCGGGGCCGTACATGTCGAAGTAATACCGGACCCCGGAACTGTCGTAGTCCTCAAGCGTGATGTAGTCGGGCCCCGACATCATCAGGTTGAACCCGAAGTGGAAGTTGTAGCCGTTCTGGCTGGAGCCGGGCATGTCGCGTTCACTGCCGATGGTGATCCCCTGGCCTACCTCGGGTACGGCGAACTCGTTGATCCCGTATTTCTGGCTCAACCGCTTCTGTTCCGCGGCATCCAGCTTGGCCCACTCCTTCAGCGCGTCCTTCCGGCTGAGCGTCTTCTTGAACTCCCGCTCAAAGATCCGGATGTAGATCTCCCCCGACATTTTTTCGGTCGTGGACACGATCCCGCCCGCGGCGTTGTCGTCGGCGATGTACGCCGACGGCGAAGTGTACTCCTGCGTGGTCCCGCGCTTGTTGACCCCCACGAACGATTCGTAGCCGAGCGTCTCGGAACCCAGGATCTGCTGGTTCGCGCCGCCACAATCGTCGACCAGTTCCGTCTCCGCGCCCCCCACCCGATTGATCATTCGGAATTTCTTGAGAGTGACTGCGGACTTCTTCCCTGGCGGGGTCACGGTCACGTCGTTTCCGGACAGCTCCTCGACCTTCACCTTCGATTTCAGGCCATCGAGAACCTTGTTCGACTGCGTGATCTGGGAGGGATCAGCCCAGGCATCGCGCTTGTGATCCTTCACGGCCAGCTTGCCGTCGTCGGAGAGCCGGTCGTAAGGCTGGCCGGTGACCTCGGCATAGCGCTGCACGGCGGGCGTGGAGGCGGCGGTCGCACCGCTTTCCGCTGGGTTTGCCGTCGCAGGCGCCGGCTCTCCCCGCGCCACCTTCTCCCCCACCGCATCCGCCTGACGCTCGTAGGCATCGCCTTCGCGCCCCACGCCGCCCTCGACCTGCACGCCCTGACGTTGCTGGGCCACGTGCGTCAGTTCGTGCGCGATCAGGAAACGGCCGTGCTGCGTCTGGGGCTGGTACTCGCCCTGCCCGAAATAAACGTCGTTCCCCACCGTGAAAGCGCGCGCGGACAACCGGGCCGAAAGATCCGCGGCATGGGAATCCGCGTGGACCCGCACCCCGCCGAGATTGCATCCCAGATGACCCTCGACGTGCGTGCGCTCCGCGGTGGGCAGACCGCTGCCGCCCACGCGGGCGCCACCCAGGACCTCCGACACAGCCTCCGGTTCGGGCAGACGCCCCGGCTCCGACTTGCGTTGGATTTCCTCCTCCGGCTGCTTCGCGGCCTGCGCTCCGCCGGTCTTCGATTCGTCCTCCCGCGCGCAGTCGTCGCACTTCCGCTGCACCACCGGGGCCTGGTTCACGGCGACCGAGCCCGCTGGCACTCCTGACGCGGATTCCCTCGCCAGCGCGGAAACCGAAGGCGCCGAATAACCGAGAACCTCGCGGATCGAGCTGCGGTCCACCTCAGCCTTCGCAGGCCGGCCGGGAACACGTCCCCGCGCCCGATTGGCACGTCTCTTTTTTTGCAGGGCTTTCATGGGCAATCGTCGGTGATGTGGCGGCGGGGATGGGTGGATACAGGGCGGGCCGGGGATCGGCCGTAACCGCTACGGCCCGGAAAGGTCCACGAGCACATTGCCCGTCGATCGGCGCCGGGCGGTGGGGGCGGTGCAATAGACGAAAGCCTGGCCGGTGAAGCCTTCGAGCAGGTTCCCGGTGAACGCGACCCGGTTCGCCACGAGACTGCCCACGGGCGGAATGTTGGTGCTCTGACCGGGCTCGAGAAACCAGACATTGCCCTGGGCCACGAGGCTGGCGGCGGTCAGTGAAATGCCGGAATCCGAGAAACTGTTCCCCGTCATCATCACCCGGGCATGGCCCGGTACCGCCCGGGTGAGGGCGCCATCGACGTTGATCGCCCCCTCGGGAAGATTCGCCCGGATCGCCGTGATCTGGTTGTGTTCGAGGTTCAACTGCCCTCCTCCACCGAGGACGGAGTCGGCGCTCGCGGGAAGTTCCGTGTGGACGAATTCCACCCCTGGCACCTGGTAGCCCTCGATGCCATTGGCGAACAGCAGCCATCCGTCGATTTCATTCCCGGAAAGCGAACCGCCGACACGCACGCTTTCGAGACGGAGGACGTGGTCGGGATTGGATAGGATCCATTGGGCGACCAGGTCCTCCACAGCCGTCACCGCTTCCGCGAGGGTAAAGGTGTCGGTTTTCAAGAGTTCCGAAATCGTGACCCCACCCGCCTTCGAAACCCGGCCGAAGGCGCGGGGAGTCAGCACACGATCCAGGTTGTTTTTCCATTCAAGCCTTCGGTCCTTCGGAAACGCCACGATCTGCCGGGCAGCCACCAGGATCGCCTTGTCGAAGGCCGTCTTGTCCTCAAGCAGGTGCTGCTCCCCCAGGGCCAGCAGGGCGCCGCTCAGCCGGGCGTCGCCCACCGCATTGACGCCGGCGAATCGGTCGCCCCCGGTGCCAACCAGGATTCTGATTTCGGCGGTGAGCGAGTTGCCGCTCCAGTCCATCCGGCACGAACCGGTGCCGCGTCCGCCCACGCTGATCATGGAGGGCCCATTGGCCAGCATGCTGGTGCGCGCGAAGCGGCATCCGCGTGTTCTCGATTCCGCCGCCCGGATGACCATCTGCCCGTTCAGGCGGGAAAACGTGAAACTGAAGTCGCTGAGAAGAACCTCAGCGGCCTCGATGCTCAGCACCGTGCCGGAGTACTGGATCAACACCGACTCCGGTCCCTCGGCGCAGATTCGCAGACTCCGTTTCCCGCTGATCGGTGGAATCTCCGGGAGCGGATAAGTTCCCGGCTTCAGGCAAAGCCAAAGATCGATGGTGGTGGTCGAGCCCGCGAACTCGGTGAGGAGTGCCGTCAGCATCTCCGCGGTGCTCACCACGATCGCGCACCCGCCGCCCGACCTCGCGCAAAGCACCCGGAGCGCATCCTGGACTGTGACCACGCTGGCCGCCTGAAGATCCGGGCAAAGGCTCGTGTCGGTCTTGTCCAAGGGCAGGACATCCGCCTTCAACCCGCACATCAGGGCGTCGAGCACGGGAGCCACCTGGTTGCCGCCGGCCGTGAGGCCCAGGAGCCCACGCACGCTCGCCCCGGTGCCGCAGTCAGGAATGGTGTACGGCAAGGTCCCGGCGTTCAGCCCGCACATGAGTGCGTCGAGGACCGGCGCGACCTGTCCGGCGCCGGCCGTGAGTCCTAACAGGCTGCGCACCGTCGGCCCGGTCCCGCAGGCGGGCACCGCGTACGGCAGGTTGGTCGCGTTGTGTGCGCAAAGGATCTTGTCCAGAACCGCGGCGACATTGTCGTCCGCCGGCACAAACCCAAGCAGCCCACGCAGGGTGTTCCCGACGCACCCGGGAAGGGTGTAGGCGATGTCCGTGGCCTCAATGGCGCACAGGTTGTCCAGCGCCTGCTGCACGTTCACCGCGTTTCCGTACAGTTTGGCGCAGTTGTTGGTCAGGCCGACCTTGTCGGCCGTGAGATTGGTCAGGGGCGGAAACGCCATGCGCCGCGCGAAGGCGTCGCCCTGCGGGACGAGGCGCCGATCCACGCCAACCACGCCCAGCAGCAGGTAATGGTGCCGCACCCCGCGCGGAGCTGCTGCCGTCAACACGATGTCCCCGCTGGCATTCGAAGCCTCCCGCACCTGGGCATGCCAGTAATCGCCCGGCACAAACCGCCGGCCGGCGGTTTCCAGGGTGAGCTCGAGCAGCTCCAGGTTGATCTTGAGTCTGCCCGCCGCGAGATGAACGCGCCCGTGGCTCTCGCTGGCTTCCAATCCGAGGGCAAGCGCCACCCCGCGATCCCGCCCTGCCGACAGGACGCCGGTGTCGAGTTTGATGCGGAGATAACCGTCCCACTGCCGGACATACTGCTTCGGATCGTTCGCCCCGACCGGCACCACCGCGGTCTCCTGGATCAGACCGCGCAGCTTGGGCGGCGTGCCCACGAAATGATTTCCCAGCAGCCGTTCCGTGGTGTCGTCGAAGTACTCCCAAACCCAGGGTCCCTGGTTGAACCCGGCCGGCATCTCCGCCGGTTTGCAGGCCTCGGCCCCGTTGTCGCGCGACCACTTCAGCGTCAGCCATTGGCTCGCGGGATCGAAATTGTGCACCTCCACCCGGAAGAGGTAATTGCCCAGGCGCTCGTCCACCTTCACCTGGCTGGCGCACGGGTCGCACTTGTCCCCGCCACTGGCGATCAATCGCAGTTTCAGGGACAACAACGCGGTGCCCAGCGTCGGGTTGGTCGCCTCGTTCAGCGGATCGAGGGTGTCCGGGCACCACTTGACCTGAAGCATCGTCTGGGTGCGCGTCGCGGTGTCAGCCCCGTGCAACGCGGCATCCATGAGCGCGGGGTCCTGCAGGGCCGTGACCGTGCGTTCCCACACGTCGGCGTACAGTTTCAGGCTCTGACCGCTATCCGCGACACCGATGGGATAATCCGGCTGGGCGCTGATCGCCAGGGGTGCGGGGGCATCGAGACGCGCGGGAACACCGTCGACGTACAGGGCCCCGGGCCGGATGCGGAGGGTGGTGGAGCCGGGCGGATCGGCGATCACCGCCAGGCCGCCCACGCTGGGGGCTCCGCTGGTGATGACGTCGCGCAGGGACGATTCCAGCGCGGTTTTCTGGATGTCGCTCAGCTCGTTCCAATCGGCATCCAGGATCATTCGTCCCTGTTGCAGATAGACGGCCGAGTAGTGACGGGACGGCTGGAAGGTGTCGCGGGAGATCTGGGTCTTCATGGGTTACCCCTTTCAAATCGGTTCGGGCGGCGGGCAGGCGAGACTGGTGTCCGGGACGAGCACCGCCTCCATGCCCACCGGGAGAAATTCCATCAGCTTGTCGAGTACGGCCCGACGGCGAAGGACGTGCCGGAATTCATGGCACGCCCCCATCTCGCCGCCGTCCTCGGCCCCGGAGGCGATGGCCGTCGCGCATTCGGGATGCAGCACCGCGCAGCCGGGTTCGCCAAAGGTGTCGCTCCAAAACAACGGTTCGGCCGTGGTGCACGAGACCCCGTGGCAACGCAGCCCGGAGCGCCGGCCCTGTGAGACCCAGAGCAGGTCGTTGACCAGGGTCGGATCGTTCGGATCCGGCGGACGTGGAATGTGGAAGATCCGGCTGAACCGGACGCAACCCGCGGACGGAAGATCGTTGCTCCCGGTTTTCTTCCGAAGTTCCGGAACCAGGATGCAATCGCTGGCTTCCAATCGGTCGGCGAACAGCGTCTCGAGCACGGTGACGAACTCGAGCCGGACCAGGCCGGGACTGGCTTCGAGTTTCTTGAACAGACAGGCCCGGGCATCGACCGCGGGCAAGGTGGTCTCGGCGGTGGTGACGACCAGCTGGCGGGCGGCGCATCCGACCAGTTGCACGGTACCGGTCGCGATCTCGACCCGGTTATCGAGCCAGAGGTTCTCGAACACGAACAACGCCGCATGATCGATTTCGACGATGCCCCGAAGCTGGACCGGTGCCGGCGTCAGCCCACGGAGGCTGATGCGGATCCGTGAACCGCCCTTCCACCGGATCCGGCGCAGGGTCAGTTCCAGCGCTGGTCCGAGCGAGACCGTGTCCAACCGATCCTCGGGCCACGCCGAAACATTCGTCTCCAGATGCTTCGTGAACACGGCCTCGATGCTGCTCCAGTTCACCGTGGTGTGGCCGGTGGCAAAGAAACCCTCGGGCGGCGGCAGGTGGAGCAGGATGCGCCGCGGATGATACAGCCCATGGCGCCGTGCGGGTGTCCGCACATCAGGCGTCCGGCGGGAGACGTCCTGGTAGCTGTCCGGCAGACAGGGCACGCCATGGCGATGGACCTGGCGCCAGGTGAGGCGGGTGTCGGCGAAGCGGGTCTCGTGCGCGCCGGGATTGCCGGGATCGCATTGAACCGCTCGCGAACAACGTCGGAGATCCAGCGTCACCGCGGGCAGTCCCGGATGTTCGGCCCGCATGGCCGGGGTGGCCGGCGTGGGAATGGGGCGTTCGCCGTAGGCGGCCTCCGAAATCAGGGGCCGGTCGACGCGCGGGGTGATCGCCAGCCGTTTCCAGCCCTCGTGGATTTCCACCTCGAACTGGCCCACGGCCTCGGCGATGGCCTCGATCGAAACCCGCGTTCCTTTGCGCTGCCGCCAGGCGACTGCGTCCCGGAGTTCGGCGCGGCGCCCGGCCGGGTCGGGGGACACCAGTCGGACATCCAGCAACCGCGCGAAGTAAGGCAGGAGCCAGTCCTGGCAGTGCTCCCCCTCGGTGTCCTGGTCGGGGAAACTGTCGTCGCGCCGCTGCACCACGGTTGCGTGAAAGGTGTCCAGCAGTTCGCCGTAGACGCGCAGGACACGGGTCAGATCCCCGCTTTCGTCGCGCTCCCGCCACACCGCGGGCAGCCATTGCCTCAGGCGCTCGCCGTAGTTCGGATTCCGGCTCATAGGGTGTATTCCTCCACGACGATGGCGGCGCCACCGGTTGCGAGAACCAGGCACTGGCGATCGCCCGGACGGGCCACCAGCACGCTGCCATCAATCAACGCGGCGCGGACGGGTGAGACCCCGGCGGCTGGCGGCACCAGGGCGATCGTGCAATCGCTGTTCTCGACCCCGGTCACCCGGTCCACCACCTCATAGATCTCGCCGCGATACAGGGGTTGCCCCAGCTGCCGAACCTTTTCGGTGAACCCCGACTCAAGCGCGGTCCGCACCGCGTCAATCACCTCGAGCCGATCAAAGGCCTCGGTCCGAACCCGGATCGTCACGGACAAACGGAACGTGACGCGTTCGAAGTCGCCCACCGTGATCACCACGCCCGGCTGGCCGCGGGCCGCGAGGAAGTCCCGCAGTTCGGCCTTGAGCGATTCGGACAGCACACCACCGCCGGCGGCCATGACCACCACCTCGAGTCGTTCACGCTGGCCCAGACCGGGTTGACGCCGGAAGGCGCGCGCCTGCCAGACACTCGCATGGCCCCGGGCCAGCTGGGTGTAATCCTCCAGCGACACCGCCCGATCCAGGGCCAGCAACGTCGCCGGCGCATTTTCCCGAAGGTCGCTGTTCGTCTCGCGATCCGCTCCGCCTGAACTCGGGATCGCCTGCACCAGGCTTTCGATCAACGCGTGCGGGCGGGAGAGTTTCACCAGGCTGCCGGGGTCCAGATTGCCGACGCTTCCGGAACCCTGCCGGAAGGCGACCCGAACGTTGCTGCCTCCGCTCGGAAGCCGGCGTCCATGTCGGCCGTCACCGAACTGGATCGTCGCATGGCCGTCCTCGTCCACGCGGACCTGATAATGGGCATCGCTCGACTCCGAGTCCTTCAGGTTCGCCACCTGCGTCCAGGTCTCCCCGGCGACGATGACGTCGAGGTCAGCGCGCACCCCTGCCGTCATGGTCGGATCAGCCACAAAGCTCAGGTCCGAAACCTCCAGGGTGAATTGCTGATTGCTCCGGGTTCCGTCCCCGCTTCCCAGGACACGTTCGGGCCGGGTCTCGCCGTGCCCGGCCTCCACCACGTTGGCGTAAACCTGAAGATTACCCACCGTGGTTCCGGCCGGCACCTCGTCCGCCAACTCGAACCAGGCCCCGGCCGGATCGATCGCTGCGAGGCTGGTCTCGAGAACCGAAGCTCCGTTGTCGACGATCAACGCGCGTCCTGTCTTCCAGCCCGCGACCGTGGTCTCCGGCACGATCCGCCGACCCGTGAGGGTCGTGGCGTTGGTGGTCCAGTCGAGGGTCCTCGACTCGAGGGTGAAGTGGCCGTGGACACGCGTGGCGGAAAGGAAGAAGGGTCCCCCGCCGCGGTCCCGCCAGTGGGTCTCGGCGGTGAGCGTCGATTCCTCAAGTTCCTGGTCCGTCTCGACCGTGCCCAGCCGGGCCCAGGCCATCTGGCTGCCCTTCACCACCACCGCGAGATCCCCGGCCGTGGTGTGCTTGCATTGGCTGGTGATCAACACCTCCCCAAACCCTTCGTTGTCACTTCGGTTCAGGAACAGATCGACCCGCCAGGAGCCCGCCGTCGGCGGAGGCGCCAGCAGGGCCTGGGGATTCTTCAGCTTCAGATCCGTCGTGCCGGGCACGCCATCGGTGTCTGGGTGCCAGGTCAGCGTGAGGGCGGTGTACCCGGGACGATCCCCGGGCATGACCTTTTCGCTGTCGGTGGTCACCGGCACGTACTTGGCATGGAGACAGCGGTAGGCGGGCAGGTATTCGCGACGTTCAGCGCCCTCGCCGAAAATCCGAATGTCCGCCAGCCACTGACCCGCGAGCCGCGACCAGTCTCCGGCGGCGAAGACGACATCAAACACCGTGCCATCCTCGTCGAGGGTGCGCCCGGTCGGCGGGTTCGCCAGATCCGACAGGGGCACGCTGACCGGCCGGGCCACCGTGGCGCCAGCCAGGGTGAGCTGATCGATGGCGCGAAAAAAGACCAGGCGCCGGTCGTGCACCGCCTTGATGCGGCGGAAGTACGGTTTGTCGTCCTCCGACCGGATCACCACGATGTCCCCCGCCGCCAGTCCATCGGTCGGCACGGCCAGATGAAGGCTGTGGCCGACCGTGTCCACGCCGGTCGTGGCCGGGCCGATCGGGGTCAGCTTCTCCTTCGGCAACAGATGAACCCGGGTCCAACCCCGGGCGAATCCAGCGGGAAACTCGGGGGTTACGGTCACCGCGGTGCTTGCTTCGCCGAGGACGATCCCTTCCAGGAGATGCGCGGACAGCCGGCCGTCGCGTTCATCCTCCAGCACCAGCGGCTCGCCGTTCTTCAGCTTGTCGAGGCGACCTTCGAGCACCACCGACACGCCGGAGAGCTCGGCGGGATTTCGGAGATAGTCGCGGGCATGGACCACGTTCCAGGCGGCATCGGCCTCCAGGTCGGTGAGGGTTTCGAACATCAGCGGCGCCCCGGTGGCCGGGCTGTGTTTGATTTGCAGGCCGGCGGTGATCACCCCGGATTTTCCGGGCTTCAGGATCAGGGCCACCGGAGCGCTCGCCGACGCGGGAGGACGGGGCGCGTAGTCCAGCAGCGCGACCAGTTTGCGAAGATTGTCCCACTGGCTGGCGGTCTCGAGATAGGACTCGTTCGCGTAGGCGTCGAGGTGCACCCCGAGCACATGGCAGGAGCGCGCGAACTGGCGCGTGAGCTGCCAGAGCATGTCGTCGGGATTGGCCGCATAGAGTTCCTCCAACCGCTGCTTGCGCGCCTCCTCCGTCTCGTCCACCGGCACCACCGCCCTCGCCGGGGTCCAGTGCGGAAATTCCCGGGCGAGGCCCGCCCGCAAACGCTCCAGGTAAACGGCGGCGTTGCCATCGAGATACTCGAAGCGCGCGAGACCGGCGCGGTTCCATCGGGTCAGGTCGCTCATCCCTTCCTCCCCCCGTGCAGTTTCAAGGTGAAGTAACCGCGTTCAGGACGATCGGGACGGTTGTCACAGATCGCCACCTCGAGTCCCTCGAGCACGATGCGGCCGGACGCGGCCTGATCGGCGAAGCGGTCCCCGATGCGCTTGAAACGGTTGAGGCAGACGTTGTCGACCCCATCGAGCACCATCAGGGCCTGGTAAAGATCGCTGGCCAGCAGGTCCTCCCCGAAGCGCAGGCGCCCGGGCTCGAAGAACCCGCCGGGCCCGGTGCCGAGCACCTTCTCGACGGCGTGGCGGATCTCCGATTGGAAGTAGTCCGAATCCACCTGGATCGAGAGCGCGAGCTGGATGCCCACCTCCTGGGCCGACTCCAGCACCACCTCCTGGCCCACCATCCGGTAGGCTTCGAGATACGGATACAGGATCGCCCGCACGCTCGGCCCATCGGTTCGCGCCGGCAGGAACAGGTCGCGCTCCGCATGAAAGGCGGTGATTTCCGACCAGATCTCGTCGTCGAACACGACCGCCTCATCGAGGCCCGCCCGTTTCCAGACGATGACGGCCACGTGCACCGCCGACCACGAACCGTCCCAGCGTTCCCAGGCGTGGGCACGGAGGACGAGCGGATGATCCTCCAGCCGGTTCTCGAAATCGGAAATCGTGACCATCCGGTGCTGGTCATGGATCGCCCGCGGCCCCTCCAGGCGCGCCTGGTCCATCCGCTCCGGATGGTCCAGCCACCAGTTGTCAAAGACCACCAGGTCCGCGGCTGTCACCTCCTGTCGCGCCTCGGCCTCGCTCAGGTGTTCGAAGGGTTTCGACCGAAGCCGCTTCGCCAGGCCCGCGACGTCATACCCCACCAGCAACAGCAGGCGACGGAGGGATTCCGGGCGGCGCGCGGTTTCCAGATAGGCCTCGGCCGCCGCGCGATCCGTGGCGTCCGAAATCTGGTCCAGCGCGCAGGCGAGCACTTCGATCAGCGCCACCTCGACATCGGCCGGAGTCCAGCGCCGCCGCTCGGGAAACCGGGCCGCCAGCTCCTGGAGCATGAACAGCCGGAATCCGTCGTAATCGCGCTGGTCCCAGTCGAAGTCGTCCCCCACGACCGGCAGGGTGTCGGGCAGGTCCACCTGGCGCCGACCGCAGTCGGGACAGCGGCCGTCGAACAGGAGCTCGGGAATGAGATCGCTGGCCATCAGGAACCTCCCACCTGGAACAGCTGGCTCTCGCGGTGCCCGACGGCGGCCAGGGTGTAGGCGATGGCGATGCTCAGGTTGGCTTCCTCGCCGGTGACTTCCACCTCGATGCTCTTCGGATCCACCTCGCCTTTCAGCGCCTCCGCCAGGGAGGACAACAGCCGGCGCTTGGTGATCTGCCAGAGGGGCGTGTCGTTGGGTTCAAAAACCAGCGCCTTCACCCCGGCCCCGAACTCCGGACGGAACACGCGCTCGCCGGGAAGGGTGAACAGGACCTGCTCGATCTGGCCCCGGATGTGGGCCGACCGCGTGGCCAGCGCCGGCGCCGCGCCGTCCATGTGGAACGGAAAAGCCAGGTAGGGAGGATCGACGATGCGTCGTGCCATGGAATCGGGTGGAGTTGGGTTTGGGGTTGGGTTCGGCCGGAACCGGTGCCTACGCGCTCATGACCTTGGTGGAGAGGCTGCTCATTTCGCCCTGGGGAATCGGCGGGCCCGAGGGTCCGACGCCGGTGGGATGAATGTGTGTGGCAAAGAGGGTGAGAAAGCTGGTGCCCTTGATCACGGGTTCGCCCCCGGCCCCGCCGAGCAGGACCTGGCTGCCCTCCAGCGTGATGGTCGCACTGGCGCTCACCTTCACGCCCGACGCTGTCATCTCGATCTTGTTCCCATTGGCATCCTCCAGCGTGGCGCCCTGGCTCGACAGGGTGAGGGTGTTGCCATTGGCATCCTCCAGCACCGCCTGGTTGTTGGCCGCGTCGAGGGTCAGTTTCGCGCCGTTGTTGTCGGTCAGCTCGACGTTGCCGTCCTTGTTCAGGTCGAGCATCGCACCCGCTGAGTGGAGGAGCTTCACCTGCTCCGCGTCGTCCTTGTCCTCCAACAGCAGCACGTGCCCCTTCGCGGTCCGCCAGACCTGGGTGGTCGCCTGATCCTGGATCTCCGACGGCGTGTCTCCCGGCTGCTGCCAGAAGGTTCCGGTCCAGATCGGGAAATCGAGGTTGCCTCCCTCGAACTCGACCCAGACCTGGGCTCCGACGCCGGGCACGGTGAAGAATCCCAGATTCTTCAGGCCGCCGCAGGGAACACACGGCAGCGCCCAATCGGTCGCCGCATCGCCCAGGAGCGACGGGACCCGCACCTTGACCCGCCCCAGTTTGTCGGGATCGGCGTTGTCGGTGACGAAGCCACGGTATTTCCCGTACGCCCGGCGTTGGGCGAGGTTCCGGGCCAGCTGGCGTTGGACATCTTCAGGCATCAGAGAACCCCCGCCAGCGCGCCGGCCAGGCCGGAGACACTGTCCAGATTGTCGCCGAACGCGTTTCGCAGGAGCCGGAACCGCTGCTTGTAACCGCCCGCGGTGAAGCTGTGGCTGACGGCATCGACGTAGTAGACGCCCGACATCCAGTCGCCGAGGCCATCGACCGGCACCGGGAGTCCGACCTTCAGCACGTGGCCGTACATGGTCCCGTCGAGTTCGCCTTCGCCCTGGACCCGGTGGATGTCGAGGTCGTTGGCCTTCATCTGCGCCAGGGCCCGGAGCCGTTCCGGATCCGCGCCCGCTTCGGCCGACATCTTCCACACGAACGGCTCGAGCCCCGCGGCGCTGCTGTCGGCGTGCGTAAGTCCGAGCAGCGGCAAATCCGGTTCCACCGTTTCCGGCGTGGTCGCGTCGCCGCTTTCCGCCGGGGCATCGTAGGCCACGGCATCGGCCTGGTGGCCGTCGGCCCGGACGTTGATCGCGATGCAATTGGTGTCCGCCCCCGCCTGAACCATCAGGGTGTCCTGCGGATCCGCGGTCAGGCGCAGGGGACCGAAGTAAACCGTGCCTTCACGGAAGAGGAGTTCGTACCCGTTGAACTCGGCGCGGGCCCTCAGAAACTTGATGTCGGTGTCGTCCTGGGCCACTCCCACCAGGCGGGACTGGCCTGGCCCCGACTCGGGGTCGGCAGCCAGGCCGTAAGGGAGCAGGATCTCGTCCAGCAACTGGCGGTCGGTCGTTGGAAGGTCGGTGGTGCCCCACGTCCGCCGTCGGTGCTCGCGATCAAGGCGCAGGGAGTCGTCCTGGCATTCGACCTTCACCAGCGCGGCCCCGGCGTCCTGAGGTGTCTCCAGGTTCACCTCGCGGATGTACCCCCGCATCACTTCCTCCACCCGGCTGCCGAAGGCCGCCGAAATCACGATCCGCGACCACGGCTTCAAAATGTCGGCATCCTGCACCGTCCAACGTCCGGACTCATCGCGGCGCGTCTCGAAGCTCAGGGACGCCGTGGCGGCCTCCGTCCGGCTGGTCTCCACCGTGGCCTCGAGCAGGAAGGGGTAGAGCTCGGTGATCTCGACGTCATCGACGAAGATCACCAACTCGGCCGGGGCGCGGTCTTTTTCGGAGAACAGGTCGAGAAGCATGGCGGCTTACTCCTTGGCCTTGGGGATGAGGATCATCTCGCCGGCGCGCTCCTTGAGGGACAGTTCCACGCCGCTCAGGAGATCCGGGTTGGCATCGATGATCCGCCACCAGAGGCGGTCGTCGCCGTAGTAATGGCGGGCGAGAAGATCCAGTCGGTCGCCCTCGCGAACGACGTGTTCCAGCACCCCCACGGCGGGTCCGATGGGTCGGGGTCGGAGACCCTTGCAACGGACGTTTCCCTCCGCATCCGGTTCGAAGCGTCGGGCGTCCTTGTAACGGGAGTTCTTGAGCAGCATCAGAAAAGTCCTCCCACGGCGGAGACCGCCGTGCGCACGGTGTTGAGTCCGGCGCCGATCACCTGCCGGATCTTCTCCACCTCGTAGAACGGGTTGTTGCCCTCGATCACCTGCAATCCGAGTTTCACCGTGGCCCGGTAGGGGGTGAGGTCCGGCAGGTGAGCGGATTCACCGACCTCGATGCTCTTCAGGAACACAGGCAGGACGTGCGTTCCCCAGACGAACAGCAGGACGGAGGCGCACTGGGAACGCTGGAAGGCGCGGGTGCCACCGAGGCCGAGGCTGGCCAAAGTCTGAAGCCCGCCCGGTCCCTGGGTCTTCGGCTCCACCATGCATCGCAGGGTGTCCAACTCCGGCTGGATGCCCAGCGTGCGCGCTAGGACGTCGTCGCTGTTCATCCGGTCGGTGGCATCGAGCAGGATCTCGACATCGAAACTCTCGGGTTCGACCGCCACGCCCTGCGCCACGCGGGCGGTCTCGGTCGGGAGCGTGAAATCATAACCCCCGCGCGTCGCCGGCGTGCTGCCCAGGGTGAGGGTGATGCTCCGGTTGCGCGTGAGGGTCTGGGGATTGAAGTCGAAGGCCAGCACCAGCGGCGGCAGCGACAGCGCGTACTCGATCAGGAATCCCTTGGTGGGTGAGAGCATGGTTCAGGAGGTCCGGGTTTGCCGTCCGATGGCGGCGTGGATGTTTCCCGCGATGTGATCCGCGATGGCGTGATCCGATCGGCGCACATCCACTGTCACGGGCCCGACCGCCAGTTGATCGACACGGCCCGCGGGCAGGTCGCACCGCGCCAGGGCCTCGCCCACCAGGCGGCCGATGCGCCGGGAACGGCGTTCGAGTCCCGCCGGCAGCCGAAGTTGGATCCGTCCGATCTCAGTTTTCATCGATCAGTTCGGCGGGCAGATGCGCCGCCAGCATTCCCAGTTCCTGAAGCGCGATCTCGCGTCCGTCCTTCGAAAGCTCGCGGTAAACCGCGTGGGCAAGGTGCGCGAGGCCGATCGACTGGTTGCGTCCGGCGGCCAGGTAGGCCGCGTGCAGGGCGGCGTTGCGAATCGCCCCGCCGGTGAGGGCCACCGCGTTCCCCAGCGTTTCCGGATCAACCTCGGGCGCCAGCGGGGCCCGGGGCGGAAGGAGGCGACGCCACAGCTCCGCACGGGCCGTGGCATCAGGTCGCGTGAACTCCACCACCATCT
>CAYZAE010000114.1:0-22109 GCA_964476125.1 uncultured Verrucomicrobiota bacterium
AATCGCGCATCCGCCGCGAAACCATCGCCGCCGAGGACATCCTCCACGACCTGGGCGCCATCTCCATGATGAGCTCGGATTCCCAGGCCATGGGCCGCATCGGCGAGGTCATCACGCGCACCTGGCAGACCGCCGATAAAATGAAGAAGCAGCGCGGACGTCTGCCCGAAGAGACCGGCCAGAATGACAACTTCCGCATCCGCCGTTACCTCGCCAAGTACACCATCAACCCCGCCATCGCCCACGGCGTCAGCCATCTGGTCGGCTCCATCGAAGTCGGGAAGCTCGCCGATCTCGTGCTTTGGCGTCCGGCGTTCTTCGGGGCCAAACCCGAGCTGGTGATCAAGGGAGGGGTCATCGCGTGGGCGCAGATGGGCGATCCGAATGCCAGCATCCCCACCCCCCAGCCGGTCATCATGCGGCCCATGTTCGGCGGGTTCGGCTCCGCCCCGGGCGTCTGCTCCGTGGCCTTCGTCAGCGCGCTCTGCCACGAACGCGGCATTGCCGCCGGCTACGGGCTCTCCAAACGCATCGAAGCCGTCCGCGGCTGCCGCAACATCGGCAAGAAAAACCTGAAGCTCAACTCGGCCACCCCCCGCATCACCGTCGATCCCGAAACCTACGAGGTTCGCGCGGATGACATCCCCCTGGTCTGCGAACCAGCCCGCGAACTCCCGCTCACCCAGCGTTACAACCTGTTCTGATCCGAACCACGGAGGCCTCCTGCAACCTGTCCGTTCCGCCCCCAACCCGGAAATCGTTCCCCCGATTTCCAACCCGGCCGTGTCCACGCTCCTGCTCTGGCAACTGGCGGATTCCTCCCTTCCCACCGGAGGGTTCGCCCACTCCAACGGCCTCGAGGCGGCCCGGCAGGCCGGCGAAGTCCGCAACCGCGCGGACCTCGAATTGTGGCTGCTCTCCAGCCTGGAACAACTGACCGGGTCGATGCTCCCGTTCGTCAACGCCACCCATGCCCGGCCGGACGAACTCCCCACCCTCGACCGCACCTGCGAGGCGTTCACCTCCAATCACGTCGCGAATCGCGCCAGCCGCGCCCAGGGCCGCGCTCTTCTTTCGGTGGTTCGTCGGGCCCTGCTCCCCCACTCCCCCAACGCCACGGCCATCGCCACCCCGACCACTCAGGAAAGCACCGATCCATCGCCTGCGATCGCGCCCGCACCGGTCATCACGTCGCTCCCGGATCCCCCCTTCGCCCACCTCGCCCCGGTGCACGGCGCCTGCACCGCGGCACTCGGCCTGGACCTCGAAACGTCCCGTCGTCTCTTCGTCTTCCAGCATCTCCGCAGCTGCCTCGCCGCCGCCGTCCGGATGAACATTGTCGGCCCCATGGAAGCCCAGGGACTTCAAGCCCGTCTGATCCCCATCGCCGAAACCAGCGCCGATCGCGCCCGCGGTTTCACCCTCGACGACCTCGCCCAATCCGCCCCCGTGCTCGAACTGCTCCAGGGCACCCAGGACCGGTTGATCTCCCGGCTGTTCCAATCCTGACAGCACCGGATCGACCCCAACCCACCGTCCTGTCACCCTCGGAGCCATGAACGTCACCGTCCGCGGCCGGAAACGCGCCTGCCGCACCGTCACCTTCGATGCCACCCGCAACGCGGTGAACCTCATCGAACAACGGCTGCTCCCTCACGAGTTCAAAATCGTCGCGATTCCGGACTTCGTGGGAACCGCGAAGGCCATCACCGACATGATCGTCCGCGGCGCCGGAGCCATCGGCGCCACCGCCGCCTACGGGTTCGCCCAGGGCATCCGCGCGTTTCGCGGCACCCGCATGGCGGCCTTCGAGAAGCACGTGGACCGAGTCTTCCGCACGCTGGCCGAGGCGCGTCCCACCGCCATTGATCCGGTCAACGCCATGCTCGGCATCCGGGCCGCCATGGAGGCCGGTCCCACGATCGCGGATCGCCAGCAGATCGCCCTCGCCGCCGCCAAAGCCTTCGCGGAGGAGGACGTTGAACATTGCCGCGACATCGGCCGGCACGGCGCCCCGCTGATCAAGGACGGCATGCGCGTGCTCACCCATTGCAACGCGGGCTGGCTTGCCTTCGTCGACATCGGATCCGCCACCGCCCCCCTCTACGCCGCGCAGGCGGAAAGTCGGAAGTTCCACGTGTTCTGCGACGAAACGCGCCCCCGTTCGCAAGGGGCCACCCTCACCGCCTGGGAACTGGCGCAGCAGGGAATTCCCCATCACATCATCGCCGACAACGCCGCCGGCCACCTGATGCAGCGCGGAGAGATTGACCTCGTGATCGTGGGTGCGGACCGCGTGCTCGGACGCACCGGCGAGGTGACCAACAAGATCGGCACCTACACCAAGGCCGTGCTCGCCCACCGCCACAAGATCCCGTTCTACGTCGCCATCCCGCTCTCCACCCTCGACTGGAACCTCGCCCGGGGTACCGATATCCCCATCGAAGAACGGTCCCCGGAGGAGGTGCTCGGCGCCTGGGGCAAAACCCGCGCCGGCAAACGCGAATGGGTGCAGGTCGCCAATCCCTCCAGCACCGCCCGCAATCCTGGCTTCGACGTCACCCCCGCCGAACTCGTCACCGGCATCATCACGCCCAAGGGTATTTTCAAACCCCGGGAACTCGCGCGCCGCAGGAAAGAACTTGTCTGATCCCAGCGCGGCGAAGCCACGGCCCGATCCTCGCCACGCAGGGCCGCCCGGTGCTCAATCCAGGTGGAACACCTCGCGCAATTCGACCGAAACCGGGCTGTGGTCGGGATTCGCAGGCATGACCTCCCGCATGTGGGTCCACCATCGACGGCAAACCTCCGTGCGGGCGATGGCCGCCCAGCGTTCCTCGCTCTCGATCTCGGCGTAGCCGAAGAGCGTGTTGGTCTCCGCCTCCAGGAAGATGGAATAGTTGTGCACTCCATGGGCCCGGAGCACCTCTTCGAGCTCACGCCAGATCGGTCGATGCCGGCGTTCGTACTCGGCATGGGCATCGGCATGGACACCCATCCGGAAGGCCTTGCGGATCATCCCGCGCATTCTCCAGGGAAGCGCCGCGGCTGACAACGCGCGAACTCCCGCGATTCCAAGGGTAGGGCGCGATCTCCGAGCGCGCCGCCCTTTCACGTCACCCTTCATAAGCGGCGTCCTCCGAGAGGCCGCCCTCCCCCCCACCCACAACTCGTGGAGGCTCCGGATCGTTTGCCCCCTCCAACGATCACAACCGACCCGGCCCGGAGAGGCGTGTCGATTCCGGCGTCGCGGAGCGACAGAAGGATGGTAGCCGTGGGCAACGCCCACGGTTTGCGTGGTTTTTAAGGGTTGGCGTCGCGGAGCGACGTAAGGCCGTTCAGGGAGGCGTAGGCGAATCGAAGCGTTCGTGGGGAAACCGCAGGCAAACGATTCCGCCGTCGCGCCGCGACGCACCCGAAACTCGCACCGGGTCGAGGGGCTGAAGCCTCTGGCGACCCTCGTCCCGTCGCTCCGCGACTTCTGTGCGTGGGCCACAATCCCCACCCACAACTCGCAGAGGCACCCCCCGGGACGGCCAGAGGGGATTCACGCTTGCCAAGAAACCGCCGGCTGGGCTTCGGTCACTGGTCGTCGGAAGCTCCCCGCACGTGCCTGGAAACTCCCCTATGAATCCCCAGCGAATCCGCCCCCTGCCCCTGGTCCTGGGCCTGCTCGTTTACCTCTCGTCGCTGAGCACTGAACATGCCCCACGCTGGCTCGGCGAAGCGCTGGCCCAGGCCCAGGCCACGGATCGCCAGGCGCAGGGTCCACGGATGGAACGGTTCACCGCCATCCGCCTGGCCACCGCGAACACGGACAGCAGCCCCGCGCCGCAGGCGTCCGGCAACGAAGGATTCCGGATTGTTGAATCCCCCCGGTTCGAACCCCTCGCGGGTTGGCGCGTCACCTGGACCAGCACGCCCGGACGCCGCTATCGACTCCAACGCTGGGACGGCCGACAAAGCGTGCTGGACGGCAATCCCAGCTGGACGGAGATCGTCACCGTCGAGGCCACCGGCACCCTCACCACCGCATCGGATCCCACCGGCATCGGAAGTTCCCAGGCCTTCTACCGCGTCGCACTGCTCGAACCCGACGGCCAGGACAACCAGGGCCCCACGCTGTCCCCCATCGAAGCCCGCTTCACCGCGCTCAACGGCCGCCCGGCCGCCACCCTTCGCGTGCGCGCCCAGGACCCCAGCGGTGTTGCTCGCGTCACCTTTCTCAACGGCGCCATCGAACTCGGCGACGCACTTCGCGAAACCGACGACACCTGGAGCTTCGCCCTGCCCCTCGACGTCCGCGAACTCGGAGCCCGGTTCCTCGTCGCCCGCGCGGTCGATGCCCGGGGCAATGTCTCCCACTCCGCGGTGTTCCCACTCGGTCTGGTGGACCCCGACCACTTCGTGCCCCTGGACGCCCGCGGCCTGCCCGTTGAAGGCGGCATCGTCCAAGCCGTGGCCGCCGGTCAATGGGGACCCGTCGAATACCGTCCCGGCGGCCGCAACCTGCTGGGCCAGGGGCCCGGTTTCTTCATCCGCTTTCCCCTGGGCGTGGAACTGATCAACGAACCGGGCGGCCAGTCGCTCGAATTCACCGACGCCCAGGCCGGCTTTGGCGCCGCCTACCCGATCCAGCTCGATCGGCCGCTGGTGAAATCCGGGGGAGCCGTGAAACGTCTCCGCGTCGGTCCGGTCGCCCTGGCCGACGTTTTCAGGGTGTTCGACCGCAATCCCGCCGAAGGCCTCGCGGTCACAGTGTTCACCCGATTCCCCCTGCTCTGGCGCGCCGGGATCATGGACGACGGCGGCATTCGCGCCGCCCGATTCAGCCTGGTTTCGACCGGACTTCCGCTGCCCGGGACGTCCGGTGAATACCCGGATCTGGTCGTCGATTTCACCCGCGAACTGGGACTTCGCCTTCCCTTCCACGGGGACTTCGCCCTCCCCGACGGCTCGGCAACGCCCCTCACCCTCCGCGCAGGCAACGCCAACCCGCTCTGGCTCACGCTGCGACCGGATGGCGCGGTGTCCCTCGTCGGCCCCGCGGAAATCCGGTTCCCTGACGGCGGCTACGCGCGGGTGTATGCCCACCTCAACGATCCGCATTACCGCCTTCACCTCCGCGCCGACGCCCTCCAGATCCACGCGCTCTCCAGCTTTGTGGATCTACTCCCCGCCAATCCCGCGGTCTGTCTGCCCTCTCCGGCCAACGCGACCCCCGCCCAGCTGGCGGAAGCCACCCGCTGCCTGCGCACCTTCGCCCTGGCCTTCGGGCGCTTCCACGGATCCGTCGACGCCCTGATCAACACCCCGGATGCCTCCAACGCCAACGCCAGCCCATCCCCAGCCGCTCCGCCCGCCCCCTTCGAAACCCTCTCCAGCGTGCTGGAAGCCTGGACCTTCAGCGCCCTCGCCGGAACCACCCAGCGCCTGCCCCTCGATCTCATCCGCGACGTCGCACGGAATGCCGGCCAGTCCGCCTCCGCGGCCCATGACCTGGACGCAGCCCTCACCCACCGACTGGCCCTCATGCGGGCCGTCGCGGCGGTCATCCAGGGAAACGTGGATTCCAATGCCGCCTCGCGCGCCGAACTCGAAGCCGCGCTGGCCGAGGCCGAGGCCGCCGCCCTCGCGCGCGCCGAGGACCCCGATGCCGTACATGACATGTCCTCCCTGTCCCAGGCGCTCCGAACCTTGCTGGACACCGAGGCCCTTCGCCAGACCCTGAACCGCCCCGCAGGCCGGCTCACCACGGTGGCGGTTCCGGCGCTGCTCCAGCGCTTCGCCAACCGCCAGGCCGCCGCCCTCGGCGTGGTCGCCGGCCAGTTCACGCCGGCCTCGAACCCAACCCTCCTGGCCCTGAACCGCTTCGCCGCCGCCGAACGCGTCCGTCAACTCGTGGACTTCCTGGCCGCCGTCCAAGCCACCGGCGTGAATCTCGCACCCTCGACGCCCATCGACGAAACACTCTCCCAACTCGCCATCCGGCTCTTCAACGCCGCCAACGCCGCCGCTTCCACCGCGGAACAAACCACGGACTATCCGGGCTTCCTGCTCGCGGTGCAGGACATCGCCGACATCGTGGCCGCCCGGCAACTGGCCATCTTCCCGGCTAATGCCACCGTCGACGCCCTGCTCCCGGATGTCGCCGATCTCGCCAACTTCGGCACCCGTCTCGACGCGCTGTTGCAGCGGGATCTCCAGCAACCGCTCGGCGATCGATCGTTCCGAAACCTCGCCGCCGAGGTGCGCGCGCTTCTCCGCGTCCTCCGGGAAATGCCCGCCACCGTAAGCTTTGCGTCCGCTCCCTTCCGTCGCGCCTTCGACGGATTGGAACTGGCGCTCTCCACAGCCACCACCCCCGCCTCTCTCGCCGCCGAATCGAGCCTCGCCAACCTGGGCCTGCTGCTCGAAGCCGGATCCCTGCACTCGGAACTGGGAGCCCGGTTCGGGTTCGCCTCCGCGGAAGATTGGGAAACCCAGCGGCTCCCGCGTCTCGTCGCCCGACTGGCCGTCCTAGCCCAAGCGCGTCAGGGCTGGTCCGAGATCGGCGACGCCATCGCGCTGCTGCTCGGCGAGGCGGACCGACTCGGACTCGCCAACGACGGACCGGCGCGCCGGGCCGTGTTGGAACAAACCTCCGTCCTTCTCGCCACCTCCCGGGAAATGGCCCGGACGCGAATCCAGTCCTCCACCAGCGCAGTCGGCGTCGCCGACATGCTCCTGCCCGGGGAAATCCGCGTGGACAACGTCGCGGGCTCGGCCAGCTACCACCGCCTGACGCGCCAGTTCTCGGGCCGATTCCGGGGCAACCTTGCCCTGCCCAAGTTCGGTGGATTCCTCGCCCTCCAGAACGCCTCGCTGGCCAGCGGCGGTGCGTTCGATCTGAACGCCTTCGGTTCCTTGAGGCTGCCGTTCGGTCAATCAGCCGGCACCCTGGCCATCCCGGCGCGACGTCCGCTCCACGTTCATTTCCGCTCCGGCGATGTGCCCCGGCTCTCCGGCGCGATGCGCCTGGACCTCGAAAACGGGATGCGGTTCGAAGGGTTCCTGGGACTGGAAGATCCGGTGTACACCTTCGGGCTCGGCAGTTCGGGGCTGAATCTCGAACTGCTCGACCGGCTCATCCTGGTGAAACCCACGATCCCCGGCGCAGGCGTGTTCACCCGCGAAGTGGCCACCGCCTTCTCCGAATACCTGGGAAGTCTCAACCGCAGTTTTGAAGGCCTGGCCGGGCTCAATCAACCGATCGAACTCGCCGAACCCGGCGTCCCGCCGGAGTTCCGGGATCCCGTCGTCACCCTGCCTCTCGACGCCCTGGAAACGTTCATCAACAGCGCCCAGGCCCGCCTCGCCTCCGCCTCCGCCGCCTCGCACGCGGCACTGTTCGGACCGCTGCGTGAACTGCTCCGCGACTTCGCCCGGGCCGCCCGCACCGCCGAAGCCGACCTCGGGAAACTGGCCGGCGACCTCGACCAACGCGCCGCCGATCTCTCCCGGCTGCGCCAGGCCAACCGCACCCTCAAACAGCTGGGCTCCGTGCTGAACCGCGCCGGATTCGATCAGTCCATCGGCGTGTCGTCCGATCTGGAAAACTCCCCCGAATTGAAGGAGGGCCTGAACGTCGCCCGCACCAACACGCTCGCCCTTCTCGAAAGCCCCGCCTCCACCCGCGACCTCGCCACACTCCGCGAGGTCTTCGATCTCGCCAACGACCTGGCCGCCGCCGAACAACTGCTGGGCACCGACGCCCAGGAGGTCGTGCTGCCCAGGCTCGGCGACTTCATCGCCGACGGTCTCTCCAATCACCTCGCCAGGCTGGGCCTGAATCCGACCAACGGCACCGTCGCCAATCCCTCGGTGTTCAACGCCACGCCACTCCACGTGCTCGACAACCTCGGCCGCGAACTCTTCGACCTCGCCGCCGAAATCCAACTCGCCGGTGGGGAGAATCGGGAGATCGATTCCCTGACCCTGGTCACCGCCGCCGCCCAGGCCCTCGCCAACCGCCAACGCACGCTGATCCTCGAACGGTTCTGCGCCGAACCGAACCTGCACTATCTCGAACGTGAACAACTGCTGCTCCTGCTCGACCACCTCAACCAAACCGAGGCGCGCGGGGTCATCGACTGGCCGGCCAGCGTCATCCGCTTCGGCTGCACCTCCGGCCCCTTCAACCTCGACCAGGACTACGCCCAGATCTGGGCCGGGCTCCAACGCGTGGCCCGCGAACGGGAACTCGACGCACGCCGTCTGACCGCCGACCGGCTCCGCGGCGAAATCGACCCGTTCTACACCACGCTTTCGCGAATCAAGGTCCGCTTCAATTTCAACCTCGACGCCGATGTCGTCGGCCCGATCCAACGCGAACTGCGGACGCAACTCGATCGCCTCGACGTTCTCGCGACGAACGCCTGGCCCCGGGACCGCCTGCGCGACGGCGTCGCCGTGCTCGACTCGCTCGCCGATCTCGCCACCACGCTCGAAGGCCTGGCCATGGCCCCCGAGGTGGCCCGCATCCGGGACGTCGTGCTGCCCAACCTGACCCTCCAATTCACCGGAGCCGCCGAGGCCCAGCGGGCCTGGTGGGAAATCACCGACTTCAGCCGCCGCCTGATCGAGGCCTCGAACCGCCGGATCGGCACGAACACCACCCTGCTCGCCAACGCCCTGCTCTCCTCGGCCACGGCCACCGTGCGGTCCGCCGACCGCATCGCCCAGGCGTTCGTCGCGCTCCGACCCCAGTTCGAGCCGGTCGAACTCCGTCTTCCCGGCGCGATCTTTGTCCGCAAGGGCTTCGGCAGTGTCTTCTACAACCGCTCCACGGAATTCCTGAGCGGCAGTTTCGGCGGACGCCTCGAACTGCCCGCCCTCAGCGGCGCCCTCGAAATCCGCAACGCCACCGTCGCCAACAACGGGGACTTCGACCTCACGGCCTTCGGCAATGTGCAGATGCCGCTCGAGAACCCCATCGGCCTGCTCTCCATCCCGGCCCGCCGGCCGTTGCACGTGAGTTTCCGCGGCGGCGACGGGCTTCGTCTCTCCGGCGGCATGCGGCTCGACCTGACAAACGGCATGCACTTCGGCGGGTTCATCGGTCTCGAGGACCCGGTCTACACCTTCGGCCTCGAAGCCGGTGGGCTGAAACTGGACCTGGTCGACAAAATCACCGTGCTCAAACCCTCGCTGCCCGGCGCCGGCGACTTCCAACGCGAGGTCCTCACCACCCTCACCGAGTACTACCAGCGTCTGAACGCCAGCTTCGAATCGCTCGCCCCACTCTCCGCCCCGCTCGAACTGGATCCCGCCGGTCAAAGTCCCGAGTTCCGCCCCCCCGCCGTAACCCTCGAATTCGACGCCCTCGCCGCCTTCGCCAACTCCGTGCTTGCCGCCGCCGCCCAAGGACGCCAGATCGCGCACGAGGCCGCCTACGACGCCGTGCGCGCCACGCTTCGGTCCATGGCCGACGGCGCCCGCGATCTCGAAACCGCCCTCGGCACCAAGCTCGGCGAACTCGACACCCGCGCCGCCGACCTGCGCCGGCACGAGGAATACAACCGGGCGCTCAAGGATCTCGCCAAGGCGCTGGAGGGCATGGCCCGGCAACCGTCCCTCGGCCTCGGCAATCCCCAACCGCTCATCAACTCGCCGGAAATGCAGTCCGCCCTCGCCCGCGGACGTTCCAACACCCTGGAACTGCTCGACAGCCCGCAGTCGCGCCGCGACCTCGCCACACTCCGGCAGGTGGCCGGTCTCGCCATCAACCTGGAAGCCACCGAACAACTGCTGGCCACCGGCAGGGAAGGCGCGCTGCTCCCCCGGATGGAGGCGTTCCTCGCCGCCGGCCGGTCGAATCTCTTCGTCAACCTGGGCCTCAACCCCTCGACCGGTGCCGTCGCCAACCGCCCGGTCTTCGAGGCACTGCCCATCCAACGGCTCGATGACCAGGCCCGGGATCTGCTCGCCTATTCGGCGGATCTGGCCAACCAGGGCGTCGACGACGCCATCGCGGGGTTCACCCAGATCCGCGCCGCAGTCAGCACTCTGGTCAACCGTCAACGGAGCCTCATCATCCGCGCACTCTGCGGAGAAACCGACGCCCCCCTGATCGACCGGCTCCAGTACTCGCGGCAGCTCTGGGATCTGGTCGCCGCCCACCAGGACGGCCGCTTCGAATGGGCGACCACCGTCGATTACCCGGACTGCACCTCCGGCCCCTTCGATCCCGCCCGGGAAGTCGCCGCCCTCAAGGAATTCACCCGCAACGTGCTCCTGGCTCGCGCCGACGAAGCAGCCCGCAACCGGGTCAGCCGCTACCTCGAACAAGTGAACCCGCTCTACACCGCCCTCTCGCGCGTGAAGATCCGGTTCAACTTCAATCTCGAAGCCGATCTCCTGAATCCCATCCGCGCCGATCTTCAATCGCGTCTCGAAGGTCTCGACCGACTGGCCCTCGACACCTGGCCACGCGACCGGATGCGCGACGGCGTCGGCCTGCTCCGGGAACTGATCGAACTCGCCGAAACCTTCGAAAACCTCGGACTCGCCCCGGAAGTCAGCCACCTCCAAACCATCACCCTGCCCTCTCTGACCGTGCAGTTCACCGCCGTGGCCGAAGCTCAAAAGGCCTGGTGGGAACTCTCCGACTTCACCCGCCGGCTGGTGGCAGCCGGGGAACGCCGCGTGGGCAACTCCACCACCGCCCTCGCCGGTGCCTTCCGAACGGCTGCCTCGGCCTCCGTCCGCAGCGCCGACCGCATCGCCCAGGCGTTCATCGCGCTCCGACCTCAATTCACCCCGCAGGACTTCGTCCTGGCCGGCGACGATCTGCTGGTGCGCGAGGTGTTCGGCAGTCTGCTCTACGACCGGCAGACCCGCTTCCTGAGCGGCACGTTCGGCGGACGTCTCGAGTTCCCCAGCGTCGGCACCAACGTCTTCTTCGCCATCAACCAGGCCACCCTCGCCAACGATGGCAGCTACAGTCTCAGCGCCTCCACCCGCGCGCCGCTGCCCTTCGGACGCATCGGTCTGACTGCGGATCTCCAGGTGGCCTCAACCCGGACCGGCGGACTCGACGTTCTCGGGAGCGGACAGCTGTCGGTGCCGTTCAACACCTCGACGCAGCTGTTCGGGGTCAGCCTGCTCTACGACCAGTCCGGCAACCGGCTCGCGGTCAACTCGACCGCCCAGGACATCGACCTCCGGTTCAGCGATGACTTCGTGCTCTTCGACGCCGGCTTCGGCTTCGACGTCAGCCTGGCCTCCCCGCGCGGGCGTTTCACCGCCCAAGGTTCCGCCGGTCTGGTCGCCCGCAGCCGTCCCCTGCCGCTCTCCATCACCCGCACGAACTTCCAGGTGGTCGCCGACGGCATCACCACCTCGTTCCTCTACGAACCCAACGCCACCACCGTGCGCCTCGAGAACGGTGTGGTCCGGCTGCCGGAATTCTTCACCACCTCGATCTGCCCCACCAACCCCGCCGGCGTCCCCTCCGGTCCCGCCGTGGCGCTTTCGCCCGCATCCCCGGTGTCGGTCACCGTGCGCGAGAACCCCGGATCGGTCGCCTTCTCCGGTGCACTCGACTTCCGGAATCTCGGCTTCGAAGTCCCGGGAATCACCAACCTCGCCGCTGAAGTGTGCTCCGCCCGACTGGTGTTCCCCACCAACGGGCTCCCGCTGCTCACGAATCTCAACGCCACCCTGAGGCTGCCCATCCCCGGCCGGACCAATCGCATCGATCTGACCGGAGCGGCCTTCCGTCTCGACGGCTTCCCGACCGGCACCATCGCCCTGCGCGACAACCTGACGGTCTTCAGCCAGGGCGGCTTCGAATTCATCCTGCTCGGCACCAGCACCACCAACTGCAACCTGCCCACCGCCCTGACCATCTCCCGGCTATCGAACGGTCAGCCGTTCTTCCGGCTCGACGGCGGCATGGAGTTCGCCGTCCCACCCTCCGCCCTCGGCGTCGAAGGCGGCGGACGGTTGTTCACTCGCTCCTGCGGGTTCGTCGAAGGCTCGCGGAATCTCCCGCCCCGGCTCGGCATGGAGAACTTCGCGCTCGGCGGAACGCTCCGGCTCGGCGGACCCCAGGGACTGCTCATCGACAACGCGGTGCTCGCGCTCGACGGGATCACGAACGTCTACCAGCAGAGTCTGGAACGGCCGTTCACGATTTCCCTCGCCGGCGCGGTCAACATTCCCGGCGGTCCCCGGCTCGGGCTCCAGGACGCACGCTTCAGTTTCGTCGGCGAAACGCTCCCGCGCTTCACCATCGCCGGGATGTCCATTGCCCAGAACCCCGATTACGAAGCCGCGCCCGGCCTGGTGCTGAACGTGACCGCCGCCAGTCTGGTCTTCCTGAATCCCAACCTGCCGTTCCCGCAGGTGATCGCCCCGGACAACATCGAAGTGGGGCTGAGCGCCCAGGTGAACCTGCCGGCCGGTCCCAATCCGATCCTCAGCGGGCGCGTCGACAACCTGCGCACCCGGCTGGTCAACGGGCGGCTGCAAACCGAACTCGGCGGCTTCGGGCTGGGCATCCAGAACCTCGAATTCCCACCGCTCACCCTCACGGGAGAGGTCTACCTCGGCGGGCTGGAAACCCTGAACGGCAGCCCCGCCGCAGGCGCCGCCCTCGCCGCACCCGGCGGACGTCCTCCCGGCTTGTTCTTCGCCGGTCGCGTCGGCGGCACACTCAACGACGTGGGCGTGAAAGCGCTGGTGGCCTTCGATCTCAACGGGCCCATCGGCGTCTGCCTCGACGCCAATGCCGGTCCGGCCGGCATTCCGCTCGGGCCCACCGGCTTCCTGCTCACCGGAGTCGCCGGCGGTGTCTCGTTCCTCAACAGCAACGGCGACCCCTGCCAGTTCTCCACGTTCTACCCCGTCGGCCCCGACGGCCGGCCCGTCGCCCAGGGGCCCGCCCTCCAAAGCCGCAACCTCCAGGGCCCGGCTCCGACGCCCCAACGCCCCGGCGCCGCCATGACCTGGGAGGAGTACGCCGACTACGTGCGACGCGCGAAGGTGGATGTCGCCTCCGCTCAGCGAATCTCCGAAGCCGCCGCCCAGCCGATCCCCTCCGCCCGCGTGGCCCTGCTCTCCGATGCTCCGCCCGCCTTCCCCTGCCCCACCGGCGATTGCCCGCCGCCCACGGTCAACATCCTCTGCCAGCCGCACCCCGACGAAGGGCTCTTCCCGAACAGCGTGATTCTCAAGTTCAGCTCGCTCGACGAGGACACGCTGAATCGTTTCGGGATCACCGAGTCGTTCGTCTCGGGGCTCGGACTGACCGACGCCCAGGGCATCGGACGTTCCGTGGCCGGGACCGTCCGCAGCGGCATCAGCAACCTGATCCCCCGCGCCGACCCCGGACTGCTCGGGGCCACCGAGGCGAATCGGCTTAACGCCGGGATCGAGGATTTCCTCAGTGATTTCGAAGGCACCCTGGCTCAGATCCTCCGGCAATCCATCGCCCCCTTCCTCGGCAACACCACCACCATCTACGAGAAAATCGTCGAAGCGGCTTATGCAGGCATCAAATGCCCGGATGCCACCGTAAAGCTGACCGGCACGTTCTCGCACGCCGCCGTCTCCGCCGCGCTCTCCGCCACCGGCGGCGCCGTGCTCAGCACCACCGGCGCCGCCGGCGTCGTCGGCTCCATCAACGTCATGGGCGTGCCCGTCGGCCGGACGGAAAGCTTCGTCGCCGGCACCGACAACCGTGGCCTGCCCAACCCGTCCTTCTGCGGCGACACACTCATCGCCATCGGTCCGCTGGAACTGGGTCGGATGAAATCAAAGTACGAATGCCCGGGGTGCGTGACCGGCATTCTCGGAGCCTTCGCCCAGCTCACGGGTTGCATGGCCGACACCACGATCCGCGGGGTGCTCAATCGCGTGGCTCCCCGGGTTCTCGACCGCGCCACGCCCCAGGCGCTCGCAGCGCTCAACGACTCCGAGAAGCTGGCCTTCGTCAGCCATGTCTTTTCGTCCCCGCCCATCCCCGGGCTCGGCGACTGCTTCGCCGCCGCCGCACGCACGGCCGCCGACAGCTTCCAACCGTCATTCGCCCTGTGCGGCGAGGCGGTGCCCAAACTGTTCGGGATTCCGCTGTCCGCGGACCTGGTCGAAGTCAGCGCCGCCGCCAACCGCACCAGTCTCGCCGCCGGCTTCGCGTTCTCGCCCACCTTCGTCATCAACAATCTGATGCTCTGCGCCGGTTCGGCCGGACTTGCCTGCCAGCCGGTCTTCCCCGCGCTCGACAGCGCTTCGCTCGGATTTGGCCTCGGCTTCCCCGACCTCGCCGAGGCGGTGGTCGGCGGTTTTGAAGGACGTCTGAGTTCGCCCCAGGCCCTCGCCAACTTCGCCCGCGAAGGTTTCGACCACATGCTGGCCAACGCGACGTTCACCATCGGCTACGAAATCAATCCGCTCGGATTCAAACTCGCCGACGCCGAGGCGCGGGTGATCATGCCGAACCTGACCTCGCACCCGGCCCGCCCGGGCTTTCGTTACGTGCGGCCCGAGGATCGCTCCCCGGCCCTGCCCTCGCGGTTGAATGTCGCGCTCACCGCCCTGGAACGCGGCTTCCTGGCGCAACCTCTGTGGAAGGGTTCCGCCGAGGATCTGTTCCAGATCTTCCCCGAAGGCTCGCCCGAACGCGCCCAGTTGCAGCAGGCCCGCGCCAGCTTCCAGACGGATTACTTCCCGCACGGCGGCATGCTCGGCGCCGCCCGGCTCGCCATGCCGCGCATGATTGTCGATGCCCCACCGCTCGCCGCCCTGCGCAAGGTCGCCGATCCGGCAGCCGATGTCTTCGAACGGCTCGGTGCCGCCGCCGATGTGGTGGGCAATTACGTGCTCCAAACCAGCGAAGTGGGTTCGCTGGCGTTCTACGTGCCCGCCCCCAACCCGCCCTTCTTCGCCGATGCCAACGGGCAGTCGCTGTCCCCCGAGGAACTGCTCAAGGCGCTCTCCCAGTTCGACCCCACGCAGGTCCGCGCCGGCAGCATCTACCCGTTCGAACAGTTCTTCCTCTCCGGCTACCTCGAAGGCCGATTGATCGGGGTGCCCGTCGGCCGCGCCGAAGTGATCGCCATCCCCGCCAGCGGCGCCAGCGGTCCGTTCTTCCGGGTCGGCGCCGTCGTGCCCTCCGGCTCCTGGCTGCGCGAATTCGTCGATAACGCCAGCCTGACCTTCGAGATCCGGCAGTCGCCCGCGGAACCGATCGAACGGGTGTTCACGGAATTGCAGGGACGCATCCGCACGCTTCAGAACGGCGCACCCCAACCCGCCCAGGTCGCGGCCCTGGCCAATGACGTCGCCACCCGACTGACCGACGGTCTGCCCAAGGTCTCGCTCGATCTGACGGTCAACCGGTTCCGCATCCCGGACAGTCTCACCAACCTGCTCACGACCGGCAGCGCCTCGGCCCGGCTCGTCGCCTATTCGCCCCGCTTCAACCCCGCCTTCCCCGGCACCGGCCCGCTCGCCGACACCACCCGCGAAGGGGGCGTCGCGTTCAAGGGCTCGTTCCGGTTCGCCAACCTCGTGACGATCGACAACGCGGAACTGGCGGTGTTCCCCTCCGACATCGCCGCCCTGCCCAACCTGTCCGGCCGTTTCAACGTGCCGCAGCTCGGGGTTCCCGGACTGGCGCTGCACAACGCCACCTTCGACTTCAACACCATCCCCGCCGCCGGCGCCCCCTTCCTCGCGGCCTCTGGGGCGGTCGATCCGATCCGGATCAACAACCCGCTCGACGGCTCGCGGCTGCTCAGCGTGGTCCCGCTCGTGGCCAACGCCTCCCGCATCAGCGCCCGGTTCTCCCTGGTGCGCGCCGCCAACAACTCGGTCCAGGGCTCGTTCCGGATCGATCCGTCCCGGCTCGATCTGCCCGCGCTTGGCTCCGACGTCAGCGTGCGGATCCACGGGACCACCACCAACGACCCGTTCTCGTTCTCCACCACCGGTCCCTGGAACGCCTCCGCCACGCTCGCAGGCAGGCTCGCGGTCCGGGATCCCGCCGGCCGCGAACTGGTTCGGATCGGTTCCACCGCCGGCAACTTCTTCGCCAGCGTCGCCGGCAACGGTCTGGCCCTGCAAAGCCTGGTGATCTCCAACATCCCGGCCGGACTCAAGGTGACGGTCTTCCCGAATGACACGTTCGCCCGGGAACTGACGATCGGCGGCAATGGCTCAGCCTCCCTCGCCCTGCGTGGCGATGGAACGTTCCAGTTCACCGCCGAGCTCGGACAGGAACTCCAGTTCGCCGGTCTTCCCACGCCCAGTCTCCGCACCGGCGCCTCGATTTCGTTCTCCCAGAACGGTCTGGTGCTCACCGGCTCGTTCGAAGGCGGTCTGCTGGGCGCCGGCTCCGCCGCCCAGGCGACGCTGGGGCTGTCCTCGCGCGGGGAACTGAGTCTGACCGGCGACGCCACCCTGCCCCCGCAGTTCTTCGGCGCCCTGCAATTGCGAGGGGTGAGCACCGACAACCTCGCCGTGCGTCTGTTCCAGGACGGTTATGCCGCCGTCAGCGGCGCCCGGCTGCTGGTGACCGGCGTGAACACCGACTTCCTCACGCTCTCGCCCTTCACCAACCGCGCCAACGCCGACTTCACCGCCTCCGTGACCTCCGGCGCCTTCACCGTGCCGAACCACTTCCGCATGACCGGCGGTCAGATGATTCTCCGCCGTTCCGCCGGAGTGGTCGGGCTCGAGATCAACAGCCCCACGGTCACCCTGCTCCCCGGGAGCCAGAACGCCACCACCCTGGCCGCTCCGTTCTCCCAGATGCGCGTCGATACGGAAGGGCGGTTCTACGCCGACACCGGCGCCCGCGAACTCACGCTGCTCGGGGGCGCCAAACTCCGCGGCCGTCTGGAACTCGGCAATGAGCCGAGCGCGGCTGTGCCCCAGCTGACGGTCTCGCCCTCCACGTTCGACTTCGGAACCATCAACTTCGGAACCGTCACCAACCGCACGCTGCGGCTGGCCAACACCGGCGACGCCCCGCTGATCGTGAACCTGTTCAGCGGCTCGCCCTCCTTCGTCCCGGCCCAGAACGACCTCTCCATCCCAGTCGGGCAGTTCCGCGATGTGCTGGTGCAGTTCCGTCCCACCGCCGCCGGCAACGCCACCAGCGAACTTCAAATCCGCACCACACCCGGCGGCGCACAGCGCTCGGTCTCGCTCCGGGGCAACGCCCGCGCGGTGCCGATCTTCGACGCCAGCCTGGCCACGATTTCGTTCGGAGAGGTGCCCCTGCAAAGTCAGCAACGGCGCACGCTGGTGCTCCGGAGTCTCGGCGTCGCCCCACTGCTGCTCACCAACGCCACGGTCACCGGCCCGTTCACGCTCTCCCCCGCCCTCGGCAACCGAACGCTGCAACCCGGCGAACGGCTGGATCTGACGGTGACATTCAACCCCGTCGCCCTCGGCACCACCAACGGCACGCTCACGGTCCGCGCCAGCGACCGCAACGCCCCGCACGTTTTCCCGATCCAGACGCTCGGCGCCTACGCCCAACGGCTCGTGCGGCTGCGCGAAGGCGGCGCCACGCTCCGCGGGATCGCCATGGTGTCCACCAACGTCGGCTGGGCCGTCGGCGATGAAGGAACGGTGCTGCGCACCGACAACGGCGGTCGCAGCTGGGTGCCCCGCCAGCCAGGCTTCGCCGGTTCATTCCGCGCCATCGCCGCTCGTGGCGATGTGATGGTGATCGCCGGGCTCGACGGGATTGTCGGCACCACCACCGACGGCGGCGCCACCTGGCGGCAGATCATCGACCCGATCGTCACCAGCCCGAGCAACCACTGGAACGCGGTCACGCTCATGCCGCTCCCGACCCCGGCCGCCAACAACCGGGCGCCGGCCTTCTCCATCGTGCTCGCCGGCTTCCGCGATCAGGGCGGTCTCATCGCCCGAGAAAACAACGGGCCGTTCGTCCAGGCGCTCGCTCCCGCCGTACCGTTGAACGGCATCGCCTCCATGGCGCCGCTCACGCTCCCCGCAAGCCCCGCACGAGTCGTGGGCGTCGGCGACGCCGGGCTCGTGGTTCGATCCACCGACGGCGGCCTGAACTGGACCTCCACCACGCTCGCCGGCGGGTTCATTGCCCTGCGGGGCGCCGACTTCGGCGCCACCGGTCCCCTCGACACCGACGCCGATGTCTGGGTGGCCGGCGACAGCGGGAGTCTGTTTACCGCCGCCAGCATCGGAACCGATTTCCGGCGCGTCTTCGGCCCGACGCTGGAGAACTTCACCTCGGTCAACGTCGGGTATCTCACCGGCGAAAACGGCTCGGTCTACTCGCGGCTGCCCCTGGTCGCCAACGCCCCGTTCGTCCGGGAAAACCCGCCCGGCGCCTACCATGTGCTCGCGCAATCCGGCATCCCGGGCGGCACCTGGCTCGCCGGCGAACACGGCCAGATCCATCTGCGTCCCGGCAACGCGCCGACCGGCCCGGTGATCACCTTCGACCCCGGCGAAGTGGAGTTCGGGCTGGTGCCGACCAACCAGACGCGAGTGGTGGAGGTCACCGTGTTCAACCGCGGCTTCGCCCCGCTCAGCGTCACCTCGATCACGCGCACAGGCAGCACCGCCTTCAGCGTGACTCCGACCGCCCTCACGGGAATTCCCACCAACAGCTCACGCACCTTCCAGGTGCGGTTCACGCCGGTCACGCAAGGGGACCACACGGCAACGCTCGAACTCGCCCACAACGAATCGAGCACCCGGTATCGGATTCCCCTGCACGGACGTTCCCAGGCCAACGCCTGGAATCTGTTCGGCAATCCCACGCCCAATCCACTCCGGGACGTGCAGTTCACCACCGACGCCATCGGCTTCGCCCTCTCCGGCAACCAGGTCTTCAAGACCACCAACGGGGGCACCAACTGGACGACGTTGAACGCCGCCCCGCCCGCCGCCTTCAACCGGCTGCACTTCTTCTCGGCCTCGCTCGGATTCGCCTTCGGGGGCGAAGCCGGCCGACTGTTCCCCGCCTGCACCAACAACTGCGCCAGCTTCATTCTCCGCACCGCCGACGGCGGAGCCACCTGGTCGCTCCGCCCCACGCCCGTCACCACCGCCGTCGTCGATCTGCACATGGTCTCGAGCACCACCGGCTTCGCCGTGACACGCACCACGGACTTCCGGATCGGCAACGACACCCCGGGCGACGTGCTCCGAACCACCGACGGCGGCCTGACCTGGACCACCCGCACGCGGCCCACTCCGCTGACCGGGATCTTCAACGGCTCCGCGATTCACGCCCTCAGCACCACCACGCTGTTCGTCGCCGGAAGCGGGGAACTGCACCGGTCCACCAACGGCGGCACGACCTGGACCCGGGTGCTGAACCTCGGCACGCCCATCACCGACCTCCAGTTCCTCGGAACCACCACCGGCTGGCTGGTCGGCAACAACGGCGCGTTCCGTCGCACGATCAACGGCGGAACGGTCTCCACCGATTGGACACCCCAACCGGCCTTCACCACCATCGACCTGCGCCGGGTTCATTTCGTCAACGCCACCACCGGCTGGGTCGCGGGCTACGACGAAAACGAAGGAGCCGTGTTCCGCTCCGACAACGGCGGAGCCACCTGGATCCAGGAATTCACCGAAAGCACCCAGGGCGGACGCATCGGACCCGGCGCCGTCTCCGGTCGGAGCACGACCGTGGCCTACGCCGCCCAAGGCGATGGGATCTATCGCAGCAGCCCCTTCCAACCCCTGCCACTCGGTTCTGCGGGTCTGGCCGCCTCGCAGGATTTCGGCGTGATCGCTATCGGCACCAACACCACCCGCAGCCTCACGCTCCGGAATCTCGGCACGGTCCCGGTGGTCGTCAGCCAACTGAGCCTCGAAACGGACGAACCCACGGGAACGTTCACCCTGCTCAACCCCGCACCCTTGCCGTTCACGGTGGCGGCAGGCGCTTCCACCACCCTCACCCTCCGCTATCAGCCCCCCACGGTCGCCCGACACCAAGCCACGCTGATCGCCGCCACCGACGCCCACCAAGGAAACCTGCGCTGCGATCTGGTCGGGGAGGCCGCGGTGTTCCCCACCACGCTGGTCTTCGAAACCGAACCTCCCGGTCTGATCGTCAACCTGCGCCAGTTCACCGCCCGCGGACCCGCCACCGTCACCGTCGTGGGCGAAAGCAAGGTGCCCAACGACGTCATCAATCCGTTCGAGTGGCGGTTCGGATCCACCAATCTGGTGTCCGTCCCCGCCAGCCAGATCCGCGACGGCTTCGAATACCGGTTCCAACGCTGGGAACCGGCCCAGCCCGAATCGTTCTCCATCATCGCCACCAACCAGCCGGCCACCTACCGCGCGATCTTCGTCCCGGTCCGCCCCGTCGCCGACGCCCAGGGCGGCGCGCTGGCCGGGGAGATCCCGTCCCCGCGTCGCCAGCGGCTCCAGGGATTGTCCCCCACGCCCACCCTCCAGGCCGCCGGTCAGGCGCCGGTTGATGTTCCCAACGGCCCCTACATCCGCCTGAGCCAGGCCGCCCTCGAGTTGCCCTCTCTCGGCACCGCCGCCGTCCAGGGATCCGCGTTTCTGGGCAGCGACCGGTTCTCCCTCGCCCTCGCCTCCGCACCGCTCGGCAATCCGCAGGTGCTGTCCGTCGACGCCGGGTCCTGGCTGGTCGACTTCACCAACAACGTGCGCTTCGTCGTGCGCGCACAGACGCCCGGGGTCACCGTGCTCGGACGTCCCGCCACCGCGCCGTCGCAAGTGTCGTTCGAAATCGCCCCGACGCGCATCGTGGCCCAGCTGAATCTTCCCTCCCCGACCCCGGTGATCCCGGCCGTGGTGGAGTTCGGTCCGGGCACCACCCTGGCCTTCACCAACGCCGTCTCGGGATCGATCCGTGTGTCGACTTTCCGAACCTCCGGCGATTTGCGGTTGCTGGCGAAGCCCGGCGGCGGTTTCGCGGTGACGCAACCCTTCAACTTCAGCGCCTCGGACGGCCCGTTCACCAACGCCATCACGAGTTTCCCCGCCACCCTGCTCGACACGCCGCTGTTGAAAATCACCCCGGCAACGAACCCGCGTCTCGAGGTGCGCCGCAGCGCCGCCGGGGTGTTCGGTCTGTCCCTGGCGAACTTCAATTTGTCCCTGCTCGGAGGGGCCAACACCCTGGTGTCAGGTTCCCTCGTCGGCACCCGCATCAACCTCACCGCTGGCCGAACGATCGCCCTGGGCAGTCTGCGGTATGACGCCACGGGACCAGCCACGGTGGACTGGGACTTCGACGGGCCGACGTTCCGCGCCTCGGTCCAGCCCGGAACACTGACCTTGCCCCTCATCGATCGCGGCATCCCGTTCTCCTCGGGATTCACCATCGATACCGCCGCCAATTTCAGCCGGAAGATCACCCTGCCCGCGCTCGGATTCGATGGCATCGGGGTGAATGGCGGCGGGCCGCTCGAACACAACTTCCTCCGGTTCTACCGTGAAAACGGCGTGGCCGGCGTGGAACTGCGGGATCGAAGGACGTTCTTCGACAACAGCTTCAAGCTGGCGATCAACATCAACACTGGCGGTCAGGCCAGCGGAACCTTTGCCGGCAGTCTCGCCATCCGGAATTTCCTCGGGTGCGACGTCATCGGCATCCCGAATCTCACCCTGAACTACAACAGCGCCTTCACCGACTTCCAGTTCCGGCAGGATGTTAAGCTCGAAACCTGTCTCACCGGCTCCCACGACTTCCGCGTCCGCTTCGGAACCGCCGGCGCAAAGTTCTGTCACCTCGTCTGCGTCAACGGGTGTGCGGAGGACCTTTGCCTGCCGTAAGCCCCCCCAACCAGCATCCCTCCGAATCTTATTCTTATTCTTAATCTTAATCTTAATCGTAATCTTAATCCCCATCCTATTCATAATCCCCATCCCCACCCCCCCTTCGAATTCATCCCGCCGATGAGCAAAAGATCGCAGTGTTGAGCCCAGGAGGAAGAAGGAAGAGGGTTAAGATTAAGATTAAGATTAAGAATAAGACTGAGATTAAGGCCAAGAACAAGATTTCGAACTGCGACCGCAGCCACACTCTAAGTAATTTTCTTAATCTTATTCTTAATCGTACTCCTAAT